>JAIHVJ010000028.1 GCA_022720335.1 Collinsella sp. | reverse complement strand
CATATTGTAGCGATACCCTCTACGTTTCCCCAAAATCGAAAGGCTTCCATGAATCCCAGGACTAAATCTCAGGACATTCGCGACTTGAGCCAAAACGATATCCGCGAGCTTGTTGCCGAACTTGGCCAGCCCGCCTTCCGCGCAAAGCAGCTCATCGAATGGGTCTTTGAGAAGAACGTTTGTTCGTTTGATGATATGACCAATCTACCCAAGGCTTTCCGTGAGCAGCTTAAAGACGCCTTTGCCTTCGATACGCCGACAGAGCTCACCAAGCAGGTTTCCAAGGACGGCTCTCGCAAGTATCTTCTCGAGTATCACGACGGCATTTCCGTTGAGACGGTTGGTATGCCGCGCCGCAACAAGCTGTCCGTCTGCGTTTCCACCCAGGCCGGCTGTGGCATGGGCTGCGCCTTTTGCGCCACCGGCCTCAACGGCCTTAAACGCTCGCTGACCGCACAGGAAATCGTCGACCAGGTGCTCCATGTTTCTAACGATTTTGGCGAGCGCGCGACGAGCGTCGTCTTTATGGGCCAGGGCGAGCCCTTCGCCAACTATGATGAGGTGCTTAAGGCCCTTCGCATTCTTAACGATCCCGACGGTATCGGTATTGGTGCACGCCACCTTACCGTGTCCACCAGCGGCGTTATTCCCGGCATTCGCAAGTTCGCCGACATTCCCGAACAGTTTACGCTCGCCGTCTCGCTGCACTCCGCTATCCAGTCTACGCGCAACAAGCTTATGCCCGGCGTTAAGAAATACACGTTGCTGCGCCTTCACGAGGCCCTGCAGCTTTACACTGAGAAGACCGGACGCCGCCCGACCTACGAATACGCAATGATTGAAGGCGTCAACGATACGAATCCTGAGATGCAGGCACTTTGCGACTTCTGCGAGGGAACGCTGTGCCACGTCAATCTGATTCAGCTCAACGACATTGAGGGCAGCCCGCTCAAGCCGTCTCCGATCCACAAGGTCGAAGATCTTCAGCGTCGCCTTGAGTCCCGCGGTATTGAGACCACGATCCGCAATTCACGTGGCAACGACATTGACGCTGCCTGCGGTCAGCTGAAGCAGCGATTCAAAGTTCAAAAGAACGCGTAGGGGAGACACCCGACAGCGTTTCATGTGAAACATCGACGGCCTCGATTGCAGAAATTGCAATCGAGGCCGTTTCATTTATATCCAAAGAACTTAGGCACTCAAACTTATTGAACAATTTTGAGTCGAAATAAGGGGTCCTTGTCTTAAGTATCAGACAAGGACCCCTTTAGAATTGCTGAGTAATTGTTAGGTACCTAATAACCAACGTTCTCCCATTGATGATTAACCCAATCCTGATTAATCTTGGGATTCTTAGTTACCTGAGCGGTTCGCATAGCGACATCTTCCGTCATTACATCCATTTTCTTCTTAGATGTGTCGACAATATCCTGCGCTCCACGAAGCAGTCGACCTCGCAACTCCTCGTCTGTCGCGATCTTATATCCGGCAAAGGCACCAGCGGCGACGGTGGTTACCAAAGCAATCACTGTGAGGAACTTATTCTTCATCCTGATCATCCTGACCAAATTGAATCATTTCGCCAAGAATGCGGGAAAGCTCTTCTTCGTCTTTGAATTCAATCTCAATCTTATTCTTACCGCGAGAACTCTTCACTCGCACGTTGGTATTGAAAACCTGACGAAGAACACGAGCAGCCTTCTTAAACGACTGAGGCGTTGCGGGTCTGGGTGTCTTCGGCGTCTCTCCGGCAGAAAACAATGGAGCAAGATTTTCTGTCGCACGTACCGAAAGACCTTCTGCAACCACCTTCTCGGCAAGTCTAATCCGAGCATCTTCGTAGGGAACAGCCAGAATCGCCCTTGCATGGCCAGCGGTAAGCTTTCCTTCAAAAATCATCTGCTGAACAACGTCAGGAAGATCTAGAAGACGGAGGGAATTGGTGATTGCAGAGCGCGACTTACTGACAGCCTTTGACAGGGCTTCCTGCGTCATACCACTTGCATCGATAAGCTGGCGATAGCCCTTAGCCTCTTCGACGGGATTCAGATCAGAACGCTGAAGGTTTTCGATAAGAGCAAGAGCCAGCATCTCTTCATCATTTACCTCTTTAATGATGACTGGCAATTCTTCAAGGCCAGCAAGCTTTGACGCCTGGTAACGACGCTCACCAGCGATGATCTCATAGCCGTTTCCATGCTTGCGAACCAAAAGCGGCTGCAAAACGCCATGTTCTTGGATTGACTCGCTCAACTCGCGAAGTTCAGTTTCGTTAAAGTGAATTCGCGGCTGATTAGGGTTGGGAACGATATCCTCAATAGGTAGTTTTGTTTCAGATGCGGCATTTGAAGCCGATGCAGCCGAACCGCCGGTCTCATACTCGGCCTCTGAGACCAAAGCATTGAGTCCACGTCCCAATCCGCCACGTTTCTTTACACTAGGCACGCTTGATCACCTCTTTTGCAAGGTTCATATATGCTTTTGCACCCTTATTTTGAGGTGCATAGGTAATTACCGGTTCTCCAAAAGACGGAGCTTCGGAGATTTTAACCGTACGGGGGATTAGAGTCTTAAACGCCTTATCACCAAAGTACGATTGAACCTCCTCAACAACCTGATTCGATAGTGAAGTACGCGAGTCATACATGGTCATAAGCACACCATAGGTGTCTAAGCCCTTGTTCAGCCGTGATTTGACCATCTTCATTGACTCAAGCAGCTTCGTAACGCCCTCGAGTGCGTAATATTCGCACTGGATCGGAATCAAAACGCTGTCTGCTGCGGTCAAAGCGTTGATAGTAAGCAGGCCGAGCGAAGGAGGACAGTCAATGAAAATAAAGTCAAACTCGTCCTGAATCGGCTCAAGCAAATCTTTGAGGCGGGTTTCACGAGCAATTGCGCTTACGAGCTCAATTTCCGCGCCTGCAAGTTGAATTGTAGCCGGAATAACGAATACCTTTTTACAATTTGTATCAAGAACAAGCGATTCTGCCGGCACATCATTCAACAATGCATCATAGATGCATTGATCAAGGTCTTCTTTTTCAATTCCGAATCCACTGGTGCTGTTTCCCTGCGGATCAAAATCGACAATCAATGTCTTACGACCCTGCTCACCCAGTGCTGCTGCAAGGTTTACAGCCGTCGTTGACTTACCGACGCCGCCTTTTTGATTGATGATTGCAATGATACGCGTGTCTTTTGCGCTCTTAGAACGCTTAACGTCGCGAAATCCCACGGTCCCTCCTGGTGTGTATTAAAGCTGTCAAACGGAGGATGTTTCACGTGAAACATTCCGAATCGATATCAACCGCCATGTTTCACGTGAAACACTGCAAGTTGTTAGTATCCATTATGTTTCACGTGAAACATCTAGGCAAGCGGATTCTTCTTTGCCACGCCATTTGCACGAGGCAATGAGACGGATGCTGGATGACTCTTCTTAAGAACAATGAACTCCCTGTGTCCCAAGCCTTCAGGCAAATCAATTGCGTCATTCAGAAGCAAAGTGAAGCCGCAAATCTTAGCTGCTGACATGCCGGAAGCAAGCTCCTCATCCAAAGGATTGCCCTTGGTTATAACAAATAGCCCTCCATCCTTCAGATACGGAGCCGCATACTCAACAAGAATCGGTAGAGGGGCCAGTGCGCGGGCGGTTACAACAGAGAACTGCTTCTTATGGCTTCGAGCATATTCTTCAAGACGATCATGAACCGCATGAGCATGTTTCAATCCAAGAGCATGGACAAAGGAATTAACCGCATCAACCTTCTTGCCAACAGAGTCAATATAAGTAGCTTTACGATGCGAGGTTATTGTTAATGGAATACCAGGGAAGCCCGCACCTGTCCCCATATCGAGCAAAGCTCCCTCAGGAGCCTTGTTGATATAGGGGAGCAAAACAAGTGAGTCGAGGATATGAAGTACTGCAGCATCTTCTACGTTAAGAATACGGGTGAGATTGGTTGTCTTATTTGTTTCTAGAACCAAATCCAAATGCTGAATACATTTCCTCAGCTCAACATCAGTTACGCTCAAGGAATACTCTTTGCAATAGGAAGTTAGACGACTCAACATCTCGTCAGCCTGCTGATCAGTAAGTACTAACAACGAAAGCTCCTTTCTGACAAAAATCAGTGTATCGAGAACTTTTGACAAAAAAAGGGGACGTGGAAACCACGTCCCCTTAGCATAAGCTCGAGAAGATTATCGAGCAACAATCACCACATGGCGATCAGGGTCAGAACCCTCAGAATGAGTATCGACGGCATCATTGCCACGAAGTGCAATGTGAACCAGTCGACGCTCGTAGGCATTCATGGGCGGAAGCGAAACACTCTTATGAGTGCGGATGGCACGCTCGGCAGCAGACTGAGCCATGGAAGCAACCTTGTCCTGACGGCGACTCTTGTATCCCTCTACGTCCACTACAACCGGATACCTAAAGCCAAGTTTGCGGCTCACCAGCAAAGAGAACATAACCTGAAGGGCATCAAGGGTGCGACCATGACGGCCAATGAGAACAGCAAGGTCGGGAGCCGTTACATCCAAAATCAGCTCACCCTCGTCGCCCTCATACTCATCGATAGGAGAGTTGGCGGCATCGAAGTGCGAAAGGATGGAACGCAGGATGGAAATCGCAACATCGGCAATGGTGTCGAGCTCCTCATCGGTCAGCTCTTCACCAGCCTTGTAGCGCTGTGCAATCTCGGGATAATCGCCCGCGACCTGCGGGGCAACCTCCTCAAGCATATCCTCGATGATCTCTTCAGACATAACGTACTCCAAAAGTTAGGTACCTAAATAAGATTGATATCCCGTTACTTCTTCTTGTGCGGGCGCGGCTTCTTCTCTCGACGAGTGACCTCAACCTGCAGCGGAGCGTTCTTAAGACGCTCCTCCTCATCGGCCTTCGCCTTGTCGATGACCTTCTGCGTCACAAAAATCTGCTGGATAACCTGCCAAGCAGACGAGACGTCGTAGTACAGCAGAACACCAACGGGAAGGCTCCAGCCCATCCAAAGCATCATGACCGTCATGACAACGGCCATCATACGCATGCTCTGAGCCTGCTGGCCGGTCTGGTTGCGCGACATATAGAGCTGCGGAATCAGGGTCAGGACGGCGAACAGGATCAGGCAAACCAGCGCAGGCAGTGCAACCATAAAGCCATCGGCAAAGGAAGCGCTCGGCGTGGTGGTCAGGTCGGGCAGGATGTTGAAGAACGAGAACGTGCCGTCGTTAAAGTACTGCGGCAGGTTGCGCAGCAATGTAAACAGGGCGAACAGGATAGGCATCTGAATCAGCAGCGGCAGACAGCCAGCCATGGGGTTGAACTTGTTCTCGCTGTAGAACTTCTGCATCTCCTCGGCCTGACGCTGGGGATCGTCGGCATAGCGCTCCTGGATCTCGAGCATCTTGGGCTGCAGCACCTGCATGCGAGCCGTCGACTTGGTCGACTTGAGCATAAGCGGCGTCAGCAGCAGACGGATGATGACCACCAAAATGATGATGGACAGGCCCCAGTCGACCGCAAAGGTCTGGATGAGCTTGAGCAGCTCGAAAAGGATGTTAACGATCCAATCCCACATGTAAGTTTTCCTCCGATAGCGAGTGCCCGCTAGGGCACAGGGTCATAACCGCCGACGTGCAGGGGATTGCAGCGAGCGATGCGCCTCACGGCAAGCCAGCAGCCTCTCAAAACACCGTGCTTCTCAATCGCCTGGATGGCGTATTGCGAGCACGTTGGGTAATAAATGCAGGCGTCAGGCAATAAGGGCGAAATAACCTGTTGATATATGCGAATAGGAGCGATGGCAACACGTCGCAAAACGTGATTGCTCATCGCTCCTCCCCGGCAACGCCGGCGCGCTTCATAAGCGAACGCAACGCCTTGTCCATCTCCTGCGGCGAGGAAACCCTCGTCTTGGGAGTTGCAAACAAGATGATGTCATAACCCGCAACGGGAAATCCGCAGCTGCGGGCGGCCTCGCGCATCACACGCTTAGATCGGTTGCGCACGACGGCACAACCGAGTCGCTTAGCACCAACGAAGGCGACCCTTCCGGAGTCGCCTTCGCCAACCGATTCACATATGGTCATTCGAATCAGAGGGTGATTGAAACGACGCCCCTGACTGAACACATGCTCGAAATCTTGCCGAGACTTAATAGTCTTCATGCGAGATGTGTGTATCGCTGCTAGACAGTGAGACGCTTGCGGCCCTTGGCGCGACGACGGGCGAGCACGGCACGACCACCCTTAGTGGCCATACGGGCACGGAAGCCATGGGTCTTGGCACGCTTACGCTTATTAGGCTGATACGTACGCTTCATCTTAAGTTCCTCCTGCTGCATTTCGAGTGTCCGCGGGGACGCGGACGCAGATATAGACACGTGAGCTTGAAGATTGTAGGGAAATCAATGTTCAAATGTCAAGAAATCAAAGGTAAAAGGTTGCGCAGTTCACACGGTTCCCCCATAAGCCAAGCTCGATTTAGCGGTGCATGGCAACTTTTCACGATATTTCATCGAGTTTTCAACAGGTCATGTTGGCAATGTTGAGAACTTTTCGTCCGTTTTCCAAAGTTTTCAACAGGTTTTGAAAAGTTGTCGAAAGATGAGAAACATTGCACGGTGAGCTACTATTTGTTCGAAACCTTTTGGAAGATTGCGAGCGGCATGTCTGACGACTTTTACACCATGGTCGATTCCGGAGACCCGGCACCCGACAACGAGCACATCACCGGCGTGCGCGAAGAGCGTGACGAAGGTGAACAGACGACAACGCAGGCGCCAAAAGCCATGTACGCCGCGCGCATCGCCGTCTATGACGACATGCTGTCGACACCGCGTGTGATCGTCATTGATCCGCAAGATGTCCGCACGTATTTGGAAGAGACGACCAACACCGTCTACCAGTGCATGAAAGAACAAGGTGGCCACATCTCGCTCATGGTCATCCGCGAGATTGTCGAAAACTTTATCCACGCACACTTTGCCGAGCCCATCATCTCGATTCTGGACGGCGGAGACACCATCCGCTTTGCTGACCAAGGACCCGGCATCGACGACAAGGAACGTGCTTTCGACTTTGGCGTTACCAGCGCAAACAGCAAGATGAAGCGCTATATCCGTGGAACCGGAGCAGGGTTTCCCATGGTGCAGGAGTATTTGGAAAACGCCGGCGGTGCCGTATCCATCGAGGACAACATGGGCAACGGCACCGTGGTTACGGTAAGCCTGAACCCTAAACGCGTGCAGGAAATCGAGCGTGCCGGCGGACGCGGCGCTGCCGTGCGGCCCGAGACGGAGCAGCCCACATATCCCCTGCCGGGAGCTTTTGCGCAGCAGCCCGTGGCAACGCAGCAGATGCAGCCCCCCGTGGGACAGATGCAGCAGCCCGGAATGCTTCCCACACAAGAACCCCAGGCGGCATCTATGTCGATGCCGCCAAACATGCCAGAGGCCATGCCGCTGGCTGATCAGGATGCAGCAGCAATGCAGCAGGCGACGGGGGCGCCGGGTGGCCAGCAAATGGGCTATCAGCCGTACCAACAGGGATATCCATATCAGCAGATGCCGCCACTGGGGTATGGCCAGCAGTTCCCGCAGCAGTACCAGCAGGGATATCAGCAGCCGTACCAGCAGATGCCGCAGCAGCAGTACAACCCTTGGACCCAGCAGATGCCTCCACAGCCTTACCAACAGTGGCCTCAAAGTTTTCAACAGCAAATGCCGCCGATGCAGAGTTCTCAACAACCAGCAGCTCAAATGATGTATCCTAATGCAGCAAATCAGTATGCGCAGCCACAACCGGACGTGTTCGTAAGCGATCGCGGCAACGCCGCGCTGGGCTATCTGGCGCAAAATCAAGCGTGCGGTGCAACCGATCTGGCGAGGACGTTTGGAAACTCGGCCCCCACTTGGTCACGCACGCTCAATGACTTGGCGCAGGCCGGCTTGGTCATCAAGCATGGCCAGAAATACCATCTGACCGAACTCGGCGCCGCTCGCGTGCGAGCTCAGAGCTAAAGAACGGGAGAGACAGTGGACGAGGAAGCAAGCATCATCCTGGGGGATGCCATCGCCTTTTGTCAGCGCGACGGCCAAGATGCACGCCTCATCAACATGCTGGGGCAATCGCGCGCCATAAGCCTGACCGAAGATACGCTCACGATCGAGGCCCCCTCGCGCTTTGCCATCGCGCAGCTCAAAAAGCATCAGCCGACTATTGAGGCCTATCTGGAAGAAATCGCCTTTGCGCCGATTGCGCTCGACATCGTGGCACCGCAAGGCGCCGCGACGGAATCCGCTGCCGCGACGGCGCCCGCCACGGCTCCCGCTGCTTCCCCGGCGGTGCCGGCCTCCGCAGGCGACGTGCCGACAATCGAGCACCAGCACAGCGATGTTTCCCGTGAAACCATGGCGCCGTTGCCGACCGCGGTAGCGACGTCAACGAACGCACCCGTCACGCACATGCCCATCGCTCACGACGCAGCGGCGGGCGCGGATTCGGGCATTGCAATCAAGAACACGCTCTCGGCCGACGATTTTCGTCGCATGATGAACCAGATGAAGGGCGGAGCGCCGACTAAATCCACGCAAGCTGCGACCCCCGCTTCACCCATGCCAGCACCGACCGTGCCGGCCGAGCAGAATATGGATGGAGCCCCGCTCGCCGCGAACTCAAAATTTACCTTTGAGAACTTTGTCTACGGCCCCGAGAACAGCCATGCCTATCGCTCGGCACTCAAGTTTGCCGCCCTCGCGGACGAGCGCGGCACGTGCACATCACTGTTCATCTACGGCAAATCGGGCCTGGGCAAGACGCACCTGCTGCTTGCCATCAAAAACGAGCTCGCCGAGAAGTCGCCCGAGATCAAGGTCAAGTATGCCAACTCCCAGGCATATCTGGACGACCTGATGACCGAGTTCGACCGCCAAAAGAAGAGCAACGCCCCCATCATGCAGGCGTACCACGGTGTGGACGTGCTCATCATCGATGACATCCAAAACATCATCGGCAAGCGCGCGAGCGTGGACTACTTTTTCCAGCTCATGGACGAGTTCATCCGCAACAACAAGAAGGTCGTCATCGCGGCAGACCGCGCCCCCAAGGACCTGAGCATGGACGAGCGTCTGACCAGCCGCTTCAACGCCGGCATGCTCTGCTTGGTCGCAGAGCCCAGCTACGAGATGAAATACAAGATCTTGCAGCGCTATTACGAGAATACCATCGTCGCCGCTCCCGAGGCAGGCGACGACTCGCTGCTGGCGGCCTATGGGGGCGACGGCGGGCACCTGACCGACGAGCACTTTAAACACATGGCCGAGGTCTCGGGCACCAACATCCGCGAACTCGAGAGCTTCTGCGAGCGCTGCGCCGGCGAGGCGGGCGACCGCGAGCGCGAGGGCGGGGAGCTCACCTTTGACGATATCGACGCCATCGCCAGCCAGTACTTCGACACATCGGCCAAAAAGATCAACGTCCAGACGGTTCAGTCCGTCATCGAAGAGCAGTACGGCGTGACGCACGAGGAGCTCATCGGCCCGCGTCGCAACGCCAATATCGCCAAAGCACGCCATATTGCCATCTATCTGGCCATCGAGATGTGCGAGATGACGACCACGGCGGTGGGCGCCGAATTTGGCAACCGCAACCACTCGACCGTCAGCACGAGCTACAAAAAGGTCCAGAAGATGATTCAGGAAGACCGCGCCGTCACCGAAGACCTCAAGTCGCTGCGCGATAAAATTACACTGCGCTCGTAGGGAAATAGAGACACCTGTTGAAAACTTGTCGAAACCACGGGCATAAGGTGTCTAAAACCCAACCCGCGGTGATGAAAAGTTTTGCGCAGGTTTTGAACGTGGAAAACCACCCCTGTTGCACACAGGTTGCTGTCGATTCTCTTTCTGGGTCTGACCTGCGTCTTTGGGAGTAATCAACAGTTTCGTCAGTGCTATTACTATTATTAAGATATTTATATCTATAGAAAGGTATTAAAAGATGAAGTTCACCGTCAGCCAGAGCTCGCTTACACAAGCCATCGGCGTCGTTATGAAGGGTGTCGCTTCGGCATCCACCCTCCCCATCCTGTCGGGCGTGCTCGTTAAGGCCCAAGACGGCATCTTGGAATTCCAGACCTCTAACTACACCATCTCGATCCGTCATCGCATCGCGGCGCATGTCGAAGAAGAGGGCGAGATGGTTATTCCCTGTAAGATGCTCTCCAATATCACCAAGACCCTCCCCGATGCCCCGGTCACCTTTGAGCTGTCCGAGCGCCAGGTGCTGATTGGTTGCGAGAAGAGCTCTTTTAGGCTGAACACGCTCGATGCCAATGACTTCCCCGAGTTTCCGGCCTATGCCATCGAGAGTGCCGTGGAACTGCCGACCGATATCTTGTCCGAGATGGTCGCCCGCGTGTGGCGCGTCACCTCGACCGACAAGGCTCGCCCCATCCTGGGCGGCGTGCACATGAAAGTCGAGAACAACACCGTACGCCTGGTGGCGACCGATTCCTTCCGCTTGGCCGTGTGCGATACGCAGGTCGAGACCTCGACCCTCGAGGGCTCCTTTGAGCTCAACGTTCCGGCTGACGCCTTTAACGACGCGCTGAACATCATGGCCAGCCAAGCGACCATCATGATCGGGGCTACCGACACCCAGGTCGTCTTCGAGGCCGGCAACACCACCTACGTGTCGCGTCGCATCGAGGGCGTGTACCCCAACTACAAGCAGCTCATCCCCGATTCGTGCGTGACGAGCGTCAAGATCGACGTCGCCGCCTTTAACGCCGCCCTCAAGCGCGTGGCCGTTATCGCGAGCGCCAACCCCGCCGTCAAGTTCGAGATCGATGTCGAGAACGGGCAGATGGGCCTGTCCTCCATTTCCAATGACCAGGACCTTGCGCAGGAGACGATCGATGTCGAGGCCGAGGGCGAGTCGGGTACCATCGCCTTCAACTACCATTACATCTTCGGCTGCCTCAATGCCCTGTCCAAGGAGAAGGAGATCACGCTGGAGCTCAAGAGCTACTCGCAGGCGGGCATCTTCAAGTCCTACGACAAGATCAACTACCTGTACCTGGTCATGCCGGTCCGCATCTAGCGCTGCGCCATGACCATGTTCGCCCGCGATCTTTCCGTCGCGCACTACCGCAGCTTCGATAGCTATCGCCTTGCCCTGGACGAGGGCGTGACGATACTTGCGGGACCCAACGCGGCGGGAAAGACCAATCTCATAGAGGCGCTGCAGCTGCTGACGAGCGGCGCCTCGTTTAGGCATCCGACCGCAGCCGAGCTCGTCCATGACGGCGTGGGCTCGTGCAAGGTCGAGCTGAGGCTCGAGGGCGACGGCCGCGTGCTTGATATGGGATTGAGCGCGGAGGACGGTAAGCGCTCGTTTAGCCGCAACGGCAAGAGATGCTCTGCCGCCGGTGTGCGCGGGGTTCTGCCGAGCGTGCTGTTTTGCCCCGACCATCTGGACATGGTTAAGCGAGGCGCCAGTGTGCGCCGCGCCGCCCTCGATGACTTTGGCATGCAACTGAGCGCACGCTATGCCGATCTTGCGAGCACCTATGGGCGCTGCGTGACCCAGCGTAACGCCTTGCTCAAGGAGACCTGGTGCTGCCGCGAGATGCTCAGCGCGTGGAACGATTCGATTGCCCGTGCGGGCTCGGCCCTGCTCGTGCACCGGTTGGCCCTGCTCGACCGGCTGGCGGGCCATGTGCACACTGCCTACGGGCAAGTGGCGTCAGGTGAGACCGCCAACGTGACCTATGCGTCCACGCTGGGGGATTTGCCCCAGGTCGAGGATCGCGAAGAGCTGAAGGGTTGGGCGTACGAGCGCATGCTGACTGCCCTTGACGAGCGTGCCGACGAGGAAATTCGCCGCGGCGTGACGTTGGTGGGACCGCATCGCGACGAGATCGAGTTCACCGTGGCGGGTCGCTCCGCCCGTTCATTTGCCAGCCAAGGACAGCAGCGCACGCTGGTGCTGTCCTGGAAGGTGGCCGAGGTTGCCGTGGCTCGCGATGTCCTGGGCACCGCCCCACTGCTGCTTCTGGACGACGTGATGAGCGAGCTCGACGGCGAGCGTCGCGGCGCTTTCCTGCGGCTGATCGGTGACGACGTCCAGACGGTCATTACTACTACCAACTTGGGGTACTTTACCAATGACCTGCTCGATCGAGCCAAGGTGGTGAGCATGGGTGAGGCGTGCTAATTACGAGCGCGAAAACGGCACGGTCGCCTTTGGCGGCTTTTTGGATGCCGAGCGCCAGCGTATTCTGGCCGCGGCGACGCCCGAGCGCCGTGCACGGATGGAGGCTGCCGAGGAGTCTCGCGCGGTCTATCGCGCGTGGAATGCCGTGTGTTCGGGAACGCGCGAGGGACGTCACGTGACGGGCCTGCGGTATTTGCCCGAGTCTAATGAGCTGCTGGTATATCTCGATTCGCCCTCGTGGACGCAGGAGATGACGCTGCTGCGCGAGATCATCCGCGCGCGCATGGAGCGCGCCGGGGCCCATGTGGACGGCCTGGTGTTTAAGACGACGGCGCCGGGGCATACGCCTCCCGCCGCCAAGGAGCGCCTACGCCCGGCGACCACCGAACGCCCGCCGGCTCCACACGCCGACCTGAGCGACGCCGAGCGCGGCGAAATCGAACGTCAAGTGGCGCCTATCGAAGACCAAAAACTGCGCGAGGCCCTCGAGAACGCCATGAGGGCTAGTGCCGAGTGGGCCAAGGGCGTGCAAAGCACAAAAGAGTCTTAAAACGCATCTGGTGGCCTTGTAGAGCCAAATACCCTCGTCCCCGAGGGTATTTTTTTACGATAAACTAGTAAGGCTATGCACATTTTCTTGGCTGAAGGAGGACGTGTGGCAAACGAAAACGATTACGATGGCGGCGAGATTAAGATCCTCGAAGGTCTCGAGGCCGTTCGTAAGCGCCCGGGCATGTACATCGGCTCGACGAGCGCCAGCGGTCTGCATCATCTGGTGTGGGAGATCGTTGACAACTCCGTCGACGAGGCCATGGCCGGTTTCTGCACCGAGATTCAGGTGACGGTCCACGCCGACAACTCCATCACGGTCGTCGACAACGGGCGTGGCATCCCCGTCGACGAGCATCCTATCAAAAAAATCCCGACGCTCGAAGTCGTCATGACGATTCTGCACGCCGGCGGTAAGTTCGATAACTCGGCCTACAAGGTTTCGGGCGGCCTGCACGGCGTGGGCATCTCCGTCGTCAACGCGCTGTCCAAGCGTGTGGTCGTTCAGGTATGCCGCGACGGCAGCATCTACGAGATGGAGTTCTCGCGCGGCAAGACCGTCAAGAAGATGGAGGTCGTGGGTACTTCGGAGACGACGGGTACTACCGTTTCCTTCTGGCCCGACGACGAGATCTTCGAGACCTGCATCTACGATTTCGATACGCTGCACAACCGTCTGCAGGAGACGGCGTTCCTCAATAAAAACCTCAAGATCGTGCTGACTGACGAGCGCGAGACGACTCCCCGCGTGGAGGAGTTCTGCTATGCCGGCGGCATCATCGACTTTGTTAAGTTCCTCAACGACGGCAAGGACGTCCCCGAGGCCTTTAAGGAGCCCATCTACATCGAGGGCAAATCTGATCCGGACGCGCCCGTGACCAAGATGGGCGAGGTCGAGGTGTCCCTGCAGTGGAATAGCGGCTACGGCGAGAACGTCATGTCGTTTGCCAACGACATCTACACCCCCGAGGGCGGCATGCACCTCGAGGGCTTTCGCACCGCGCTCACCCGCGTGATTAACGATTACGCTCGCAAGCAGAACCTACTCAAGGAGAAGGACGCCAACCTGACCGGCGACGATGTGCGCGAGGGCCTTTCGGCCGTTATCTCGGTCAAGCTGCCCGATCCGCAGTTTGAGGGCCAGACCAAGGCCAAG
>JAIHVJ010000027.1 GCA_022720335.1 Collinsella sp. | reverse complement strand
CGCAGCTCGATCTGCGAGTAGTCCACCGCCAAAAAGACGCTTCCCTCGCCTGCCGAAAACGCCGTCTTGACGGTACGACCCAGCTCCGAGCGCGTCGGGATGTTCTGCAGATTCGGGTCGCTCGAAGACAGACGCCCCGTCGCGGTGATGGTCTGGTTGTACGTGGTGTGCACACGACCGTCGCCACGACGCAGCGGACCTAGCGTGTCCAGATAGGTCGACTTAATCTTGGACTTCTCGCGCCAGTCTAAAATCAGGCGCACGATCTCGTGGTCGCGGGCAAGGTCGCTCAACACCTTGGCGTTGGTCGAATAGTAGCCGCGCTTAGTCTTCTTGAGGCCCTTGGTCGGAAGCCCCATCACATCAAAGAGCACGTGCGACAGCTGCATGGGACTGCCAATATTAAAGGTCTCGTCACCTGCCAGGTCGCGAATGCTGCGCTCAACCTCGGCAATCTGGGTCGCCAGACCCTCGGACAGATTGCGCAGGCGGTCGGGGTCCACGAGCATGCCCGCGCGCTCCATCTTGGCAAGCACCGGCACGAGTGGCATCTCGATGCCATCGAACACGTTGGCGGCGTTCTCGCGGGCCATGCGGTCGCGCAACGGCGCCACGAGCGCCAGCATCAGGGCCGCAGTACGGGCGGCAGGCGACGGAGCGTCCTCGCCGGCACCCTCTGCACCGCGCGCCGCAGGCAACGTCATCTGCAGATAGGTATCGGCCAGATACGCCTCATCAAACTCGGAACGATCGGAATCCAGCAGATAGGCAGCGACCACGGTATCGAAGATACGCGTGGAATCGGCAGCGAGCGGATCCATGAGCTCGGGCTCAGAGGAATCGATAGGAGAAAGCTCGTGCAGCAGCGCCTTCATGTCCGGACTCGCCACGCGGCCCTCCATAAACAGGCGCGCGAGCACGCCGGCAATCACGCCGTGGGCGAAGTTAAAGCCTTCAACCTCAGCCGCCGCACCGCCGTTGCCCTCCTCGAGCGCGAACAGGCCCTTGGACGTCGCCAGCCACAGCGTGCGTGTCAGCCCAAAGAGCGCGCCCTCTTCCTTGTCGTCGTCCACCACGGCGGCGACCCACTCGCCGGCACCAATCGCGCGGGAAATCTCAGCCGCAACGGCACCAAGCGCGTCAGCATCGCCGGCGGCTGAGCGAACCATCGCAGGCATCTCAAACACACTGGAGGCAGCAGCAGCCCCGCCCTCGCCGCCGATCAGCGCCAAGAAACGGTTCTGCATGGCGGTGATACCAAGCGTACCCAGCGCCGCGGAAACCTCATCGGCAGAAAACGCCGGGAAGGACGTCGCCTCAAAATCGAGCTCAACAGGCGCATCGGTGCGGATGGTCGCGACCTTGCGGCTCAGCAGCGCATCATCGATGTGCGCACGCAGGTTCTCGCCCATCTTGCCCTTGACCTCGTCGGCATGCGCGATGACCTCGTCCAAGCTGCCGTACTGTGCGATGAGCGCGCTCGCCTTTTTGGGGCCGATGCCCGGTACGCCGGGAATGTTGTCCGACGTATCGCCCTTCAGACCGTAAAAATCGGGCACGAGCGCCGGCGTAATGCCGTGATACAGGTCGTCCACGCTCTCGGGCGTCATGATCGCCACGTCGGACAGGCCCTTGCGGGTCGAGACCACGTTGACGTGCTCGGTCACGAGCTGATACATGTCGCGATCACCGGTCACCAGCAGCATGTCGCAGCCGGCCTCCTCACCCAGGCGCGCCATGGTTCCCAGGATATCGTCGCCTTCCCAGCCCTCGGACTGCAGAATCGGCACGTTGAGCGCGGTGAGCAGCTCCTTGATCATCGGAAACTGCGCGTGCAGATCGGGGTCCATGGGCGGGCGCTGCGCCTTATACTGCGGCAGCATTTCCATACGCACGCGCGGCTTGCCCTTATCAAACGCCACGACCACACCGTCGGGGTCAAAGGCATCGATCATCTTAAGAAACATATTCAGAAAGCCAAAGATAGCGTTGGTGGGGCGACCGTCCGGCGCGTTCATGGTGGGCGGCACGGCGTGGAAGGCACGGTGCATGAGCGAGTTGCCGTCGATAACGGCAAAGGTACGGCGCTTGTCAGACATATTGAATACCTCGCTTTGGGCTGGGCACGGTTTGCTCACTCCAGTTTACACGCTCCCCGCCCCGCGGCCACCGCACATCAAGCTCCCCCGCCACCGCGCGCCCGTGCGTGATACGATGGCTCACGGTACATTAACCAGCACGATCGATCCGAAAGGAGCCTGCGTCATGGAGCGTCCCTGCGCATGGAAAAAGTACACGCCACAGCAAGTCGAGGAGCTCGAGGAGCTTTGCCGCGGCTATAAGCAGTTTTTGAGCGAGAACAAGACCGAGCGCCTGTGCGTCAAGACCGGCATCAAGATGGCCGAGGAGGCGGGATACGTCGACCTGGAAACCGTGATCGCCGAGGGCCGCGCGCTCAAGGCCGGCGACAAGGTGTACGCCGCCAACCACGGCAAGGACCTCATGCTCGTCAACCTGGGCACCGCCCCGCTCGAGCAGGGCTTTAACATCCTGGGCGCCCACGTGGACTCGCCGCGCCTGGACCTTAAGCAGAATCCCGCCTTCGAGGCCGGCGACATGGCCTACCTCGACACGCACTACTACGGCGGCGTCAAGAGCTACCACTGGGTCGCTTCCCCGCTCGCACTCGTGGGCGTCATCTGCAAAAAGGACGGCACCACCGTCGACATCAACATCGGCGACAAGGCGGACGACCCGGTCTTTACCATCTCCGACCTGCTGATTCACCTCTCGAGCGAGCAGATGTCCAAGCCTGCCAAGGACGCCGTCGATGCCGAGATCCTCGACGTGATCGTGGGCGGCCGCCCCGTCAAGTTTGACGAGGACGACAAGGACGCCCCCAAGGAGCCCGTCAAGCAGATGTTCCTGGACATCCTCAAGGAGCAGTACGACGTCGAGGAGGAGGACTTCCTCTCCGCCGAGATCGAGGTCGTGCCCGCCGGCCCGGCCCGCGACATGGGCCTCGACCGCTCCATGATTCTGGGCTATGGCCACGACGACCGTGTCTGCGCCTATCCGTCCATGCTCGCCCAGATCGACGTCGCCAACGTGGAGCGCACGAGCATCACGCTCATCGTCGACAAGGAGGAGATCGGCTCCGTAGGTGCCACCGGCATGACGAGCCGCTTCTTCGAGAACACCGTCGCCGAGATCATGACGCTCGCCGGCGAGGATAGCCCGCTGGCCCTGCGCCGCGCACTCGCCCACAGCCGTATGCTCTCCTCTGACGTGTCCGCCGGCTTCGACCCGGGCTACGCCGGCAAGTTCGAAACCAAGAACGCAGCCTTTATGGGTCGCGGCCTGTGCTTTAACAAGTACACGGGCAGCCGCGGCAAGGGTGGCTCCAACGACGCCGACGCCGAGTATGTGGCCCTCGTCCGCGACATCATGGACGAGGCCGGCGTAGACTTCCAGACCTGCGAGCTCGGTCGCGTCAACGCGGGCGGCGGCGGCACCATCGCCTACATCATGGCCAAGTACGGCATGAACGTCATCGACTCCGGCGTTGCCGTCCTGTCCATGCACGCCCTGTGGGAGGTCGCCAACAAGGCCGACATCTACGAGGCCTACCGCGGCTACAAGGCCTTCCTCGAGCGCGCCTAATCCACCCCACCCATAACTTGCGGTGGAATACGGATTGATTTGGCCTTTCAATGGCACAAACAGACCGTATTCCACCGCAACTTTTTTAGCGAGAGAACGGTTCCATGTTGCAGGTCATCATTTCGCCCGCCAAGCAAATGCGCGCGGCCCAAGATGCTTTTGAAGTCCTGGGCATTCCACCCTTTGTGCGCGAGACAGCTCGCCTCCACCGCGCACTGCTAGATATCGAGCGGAATGAAGGCAGCGGCGGCCTGCAGGCGCTATGGAACGTGAGCGACAAACTGCTGGGGCCTTGCCTCAACACCCTGCATGAGTTCAGGCCCATCCTGAAAAACGGCGATCTCGACAATCCCGATATCGCCCGCAATACCTCCCCCGCCGTCATGTCCTATCACGGCATTCAATACCAGAGCATGGCGCCAGAGGTTATGGATGACGAGCAACTCACTTGGTTGCAAACCCATCTTTGGATTCTCTCCGGATTGTACGGATGCGTGCGACCTTTCCATGGCGTTGAGCCCTATCGGCTCGAAATGGGAGCCAAACTCGCCGTCGACGACGCCCGCGACCTCTACGGCTTTTGGGACGACAAGCTTGCATGTGCTATTGCACCGACCGGCTCCAACACCACGGTCGTCAACCTTGCCAGCGTGGAGTACGCCAAGGCCGTTCTGCCCCATCTCGCAGGCGACGCCACAACCGTCACTTGTCTCTTTGGTGAAGGTGTCCGCAACGGCAAGCCCATCCAGCGCTCGACCGCCAGCAAAAAGGCACGCGGTTCGATGGTCCGCTGGATGGCGGAAAACAAGGTCGAGGACGCCGCCGGTCTTACCGAGTTCAACCTTGGCTACCGCTATGTCCCTGAGTTCTCGTCCCCAGACAGCATGGTCTTCATCAACGAACAGATGCCCTAGAGCCGACACCCGACACTGACCCGCTCAGCCTTCTCTATATAACTTGCGGTGGAATAGTTCCTATTTGAGCCTTTTATCGCACAAGCAGGAACTATTCCACCGCAGCTTTTATGATTTGGCCGGCTAGGCGCGACACCTATTCTGCTAGACCGTCGGCCTTTGCAATCACGTTTGTCGTGCCGTCCTGATAGGTAATCTTGACATGCTCAACCTCGGACACCGCAACACCCGACGGAGGCTCCAGGCGCCATTCCGTCAGCGCGATATCCATGGTCGTGGGCACATCTCCTTGATCTTTGAGCTTCACCGTGAGCGTTTTGAGCGCCGCGTCAAACGTCACGCGTTCGATTTCTTCACCTGGAATGGACCCACCACTCAGCTGCAACTGCACAAACTCATCGCGCGGGTACCAATAATCGCCCGGAACGGCGAGCGTATTGGCATTACCGCCAGTACTCCTCACCGTCATAATCGGTAGGCTATCATCAGCCTCGAACTCCCAGGCAGCGCCGCCGCGACCGCCAAACGTCCAAATACAAAAGGCAATCACCAACACGGCAAGCACCGCAAAACCAATCGCGACAAGGCCATGGTGCGCACGGCTTTCCTCGGCCGATACATCCCATTGCGTCTCTCGATATAGATGCTTGTCTTCCATGTTCGCCTCCTCACAGGCACGCTCGTTAGGCCAATCGTACCCATTCGAGCTATACTTGAGCCCATGACATAAACGGGGAGCTTGCGGGACAAGACGGCAGGCTGAGATTGGGCGCGCCCGCCCTGACCCGCAAACCTGATATGGGTAATGCCAACGAAGGGAGCCGTGCCAATGAGCACACAGACCGAGCCCAAGCTCGTCACGCAAATCGACTTCGCCCGCGCCGGGCAGATCACGCCGCAGATGAAGGAAGTCGCCGAGCGCGAGCATCGCGACCCCGAGTACATCCGCGAGCGTGTGGCCGACGGACGCATCGCCATTCCCGCCAACATCGTGCACATCAAAAAGGGCATGCGCGCCTTTGGTGTCGGTGAGGGCCTGTCCACCAAGGTCAACGTAAACCTGGGCATCTCGGGCGACAAAGCCGATGCCGCCGAGGAATGGAAGAAGGTCAAGATTGCCGAGGACTTTGGCGCCGACGCCATCATGGACCTCTCCAACTCGGGCAAGACGCGCCAGTTCCGCCAGCAGCTCATCGACGAGACGCCGCTCATGGTGGGCACCGTTCCCATGTACGACGCCATCGGCTACATGGAAAAGCCGCTGGTCAAGCTTACCAAGGACGACCTGTTCGAAGTCGTGCGCGCGCACGCCGAGGACGGCGTGGACTTTATGACCATCCACTGCGGCATCAACAAGTCGGTCACCAAGACCTTTAAGGAGACCGGCCGCCTGATGAACATCGTGAGCCGCGGCGGCTCGCTGCTGTTTGGCTGGATGGAGGTCACCGGTAACGAGAACCCGTTCTATGAGTTCTACGACGAGTTGCTCGAGATTTGCCACGAGTACGACGTGACGATCTCGCTCGGCGACTCCTGCCGCCCGGGCTGCCTCTACGACTCCAACGATGCCACCGAGACCGCCGAGATGATTGAGCTGGGCAAGCTGTGCAAGCGCGCCTGGGCCGCCGGCGTCCAGGTTATGGTCGAGGGTCCGGGCCACATGGCGCTCGACGAGATCGCCGCCAATATGAAGCTGCAGAAGCGCCTATGCCACAACGCCCCGTTCTATGTGCTCGGGCCGTTGGTGACTGATATCGGCGTGGGTTACGACCACATCACCGCAGCCATCGGCGGCGCCATCTCCGCGAGCTCCGGCGCCGACTTTCTGTGCTACGTGACGCCGGCCGAGCACCTGTGCCTGCCCGACGCCCAAGACGTGCTCGACGGCCTCATGGCCACTAAGATTGCCGCGCACGCCGCCGATATCGCAAAGAAGGTGCCGCACGCCCGAGACATGGACGACAAGATGGGCCAGGCGCGCCGCAAGCTCGACTGGGATGCCATGTGGAAGTGTGCGCTCGACCCGATTACGGGCAAGAAGCGCTACGAGGAATCCCCCGCCGCCACCGAGGGCACCTGCACCATGTGCGGCAAGATGTGCGCCGTCCGCACCGTCAACAAGGTGTTCGAGGGCACGACGATCGATCTTGGCATGGAGGACTAACCCTGTCGCCGCGGCCGCCTCTGGCGGCGAGCTGGTGCCTGTCAATTGTTGACGTGTGAACATTTGCTTGCATTTGCGTAAAGATTGCATCGCCCGCCCGGGTTCGACATAGAGTCGGCCCGGGCATCTTTATAATGCTGGCTTAAAGACCCATTTGATTCCGACCGAACAAGGGAGCGAACATGGATCGCAGTAAGGTACCTGCCGTTCTATCCATCGCAGGATCCGATTCCAGCGGTGGCGCCGGCATTCAGGCCGACATCAAGACCATCACGGCACACCGCCTGTATGCCGAGACGGCCATCACCGCCATCACCGCACAGAACACCCTGGGCGTCACCGCCGTGCAGAACATCTCCCCGGATATTGTCGCGGCGCAGATCGATGCCGTTTTTGACGATATCCGCCCCAACGCCGTTAAGATTGGCATGGTTTCCTCTGCCGAGATTATCGATGTTATCGCCGACCGCCTGAGCGCTTGGAACGCGACAAACGTGGTAGTCGACCCCGTCATGGTAGCCACCTCGGGCGCACGGCTGATTGCCGAAGATGCCACCGAGGCGCTCACCCGCCGCCTGTTCCCGCTAGCGACGGTTATCACGCCCAATATTCCCGAGGCCATGGCCCTGCTCGACTACGAGGTCGACTCCGAGCGCACGCAGCAAAATGCTGCCATGCTCCTCACGCGCCGCTTTGGTTGCGCATCCCTCGTTAAGGGCGGGCATCTTGTCAACGAGGCCAACGATGTACTGGCCGAACCCGCGCCACTCGATGACGAGGGCAACCATCTTGGAGATCCACTCACCACGTGGTTCCGTCACAAGCGCATCGAGACCGACAACACGCACGGCACCGGATGCACGCTCTCGTCCGCCATCGCCTGCGCGCTGGCCCAGGGCATGGATCTTGCCGATGCCGTCAACGCCGGCAAGGCCTACCTGACAGGCGCTCTGGCCGCCGGCCTGAACATGGGCAAAGGCTCCGGCCCCGTCAATCACATGTGGCAATATTAAGATTTGCAGCCCAAAACCACCGCAAAGGGGACAGGCACCTTTGCGGTGGTTCCCACAAACATCTCGATCCGTAACAGTTAGAGCCCATTTTTCGGCTCACCTGTTACAGATTGAGACATTCAAATTCCGCAGAGAAGAAAATCTCGATCTGTAACAGTAACTCGGTAAAATCGACCCTAGATGTTACAGATCGAGACAAACGACCGATATCGACCTAAATAATCTCAATCTGTAACATCTAGCCCGTTTTCGGCCTTACAGCTGTTACAGATCAAGACAAGCCAACGAAACAAGCCACCGCAAGGGGAACTTTTGTACTGCTTTGGGTCGCGCTACTCACCAAGCATCTCTTGGAGCTTGGCTGCCACGGCATGGCCCAGGCTCTCGTGGCTTTCGGGCATCATGTGCAGATAATCGATATCGCCCGGCTCGGCAAAATCAGCGGCATTCAAAAAGTCGCAGCCAAACTGTTTAGCAGCATACGCATAGTATTCGGCAAAATGCTCCGAGGCCTCGACGGAGCGCTCGTCAAAGTCGGTCATGTACACATCGGCGATCTGCGGTTTAATCTTGATAGGCGCCATCAGCAGAATACGCGGGCAGGGCGCGGCTTCGGTCCAGGGAAACGCGCGGACGGTGCGAATCAGCGCCATGGCACCGTCAGCGATATCGGCAGCCCCCACGCTAAAGACCGTCTTGCAGTCGTTGGTGCCCAGCATAATCACGATCGCATCCAGCGGCTTATGAGCCTCGAGCAGCATCGGAAGTGCGCGGATGCCGTTAAGATTGGTGTCCAGATGGCACATGTCGTCGCGTACCGTCGTGCGGCCGTTGAGGCCTTCTTCAATTACATGCCAGCCCTCGCCTAAGTCACGTTGGGCCACGCCGCACCAGCGCACATCCTGCGCATAGCGCACCGCGGTGCCGTCGCGCATGCCCGCCGGATCGTAACCATAGGTGTTGCTGTCGCCAAAGCATAGAACGTTTTTCATCGTAAGCCCCTCGCTCAGTAAAAAGCCGACGGAAGCAGCCTCTCCCGCCGGCTCGACCTATCTGTCAGCACGTACCGATTACAGGTACTTGCGCCAATCGTCCTCGTCCTCATCATCCTCGGTAGCAGCCTGGGTCTGCTCGGCGGCGCGAGCTGCCGCAGCGCGAGCGGCAACCTGGGCATAGGACTCCTCGTTGCGCTCGGGGAAGTTTGCCAGCACGTGCTCGAACTTGGCAAAATCCTCATCCCAGCGCGTAGAAGGCACGGCAAAGAAGACTTGCTTGACCTTAAAGTCGCCCGACGCGAGCTCCTTGCGGAAGAGCTCGGCCACGGCCTCGGCGTCAAAGCCGTTGTTGTCGCAGCCCCAAGCGCCCAGTACGAGCTTCTCGCGACCCAGCTCGTCGCAGATGGCAAGCACAAAGCGAATGCGGTCGCGCAGGGCGTCCAGCAGAGCATCGTCGCTCACGCGATACTCCTGGCGGGCGCGCTTAACGTTGGGCGCGGCGGCCACGATCACGTCGGCGTATGCATGCACGTGGTTGCGGTCGAAGCGCACCGCAGGCACCACCAGCGCACGGTTGCGGTAAAGCTCGCAGTTGATGTTGCGGCGACGGTTCTCGCCGTACCATTTGCGCTGCTTATCGAGAACGTTGTACAGATACGAATCGGCGCACAGCGTGGCCTCCTGGCCCAGATAGCCCTGGATGTAGCCACCGCCCGGGTTGGTGAACGAGGCAAAGGCGAGCACGGCCATGTCGCAGAACTGCGCATAGCCACGACCGTTGTCCAGGATGGCCTGCGTGGCGGAGGCATCGAGCACGGTGACCTCAGGCAGAACCGGAGCGGGCTCCTCAGCAGGCGCGGACTCAGCTTCGGCGATTTCCTCGGCAGGCTCAGGCGCTGCCTCGGTCTCGGGCGCCGTCTCGGTCTCGGCAGCCTCCGCGCCCTCGACGTCCTCGGCAACCTGTTCTTCGGCGGCCACAGCACTCTGAACCTTGGCCTTCATCGCCGCGACAAAACCGGCAGGCATACCATCGAACTCGCACACGCCGGCAAGCGAACGCTCGATATCCTTGGCGCACGCTTCGGACACAGTTGCCACGTGACGCTCGGCGGCCTTGGCACGGGCCTCGCGCTTGGGATTGGGCTGACCCGCTCGGTTGGACCTGCGGTTACGGTTCCTGTTGTCGACGTCTGCCATAAGTGGTCACCTTTCTCGGTCTCTGCCGCTATCGGCTTTTCCCATCCATGATACCCCGCCGCGTACAAAAAAGACGGCCCCGAAGGACCGCCTTTCGCATCGATTTGCACGTACGGCAAGCACCGCCGCAATTCGCCACTAGTCGCGACGGCCGAGGATGTTCAGAATGCGCAGGAACACGTTGATAATATCCACGAACAGATTGGACGCCATGAGCACGGCGTTGGGCAGCGTAGGCGGCACCGTCGTGGCAACATAGGTGTCGTAGCCAATAAAGCCGGCGAACACCACGATCACGATCAGATCGGTAATGGTCTGTGAGACGCCCATGAACATCAGCACGATCTCAACCAGAATAGTAGCGAGCAGAATGCCAAAACCGATGCCATATACGCGCTGGAAAAACTTGGGGAACGTCACGCCCAAGGCGCCAAAGACAAAGGTGATGGCGGCCGTGGCGATAAAGGCAGTGTTGATGGTGGGCAGGTCGTAGTTGGCAAGGCCAAACGACGCGGTCAGGCCAAAGGTGCTCGCAAAGATTACGTAGCCCACAAGGGACAGGCCCACGGACTGCTTGCTGGCGGCGGCCGACATCATGACCATGCCGACGATGGTCAAAATAAACGAGCCAAAAACCAGCGGTAGCGCAGCCCCGCTCATCATCATGCGCGCAAACGACATGGTGCTCGTAAAGTAAGCACCGACGCCCATGGCACAAAAGCCCAAGAAGATGAGGGCAGACATGGCAAGATTATACGCACGCGGCGACATCTCCTTGGCACGGCTTGCGCCGGTTTCGATGGGGCCGTTCTGATAGCCCTGAATATCGTTCATAATTTCGTCCTTTCAAAAGCGCCGCGACAGCGCAGTAGCTGACAAGATTCCTGTCATTGTACCCGAATGCCGTACGTCCTTACCTACGGCGCTCGCCCTCGAGCGTGCGATCAAAGGCCCAGACCCACCAACGCATCACGTGTGCCTGCGAGCCGTCCGCCCGCTCGCGCGTCTGGTCCTCCAGATACAACTCGGTCGCGTGCCCGCCAAAACGCACCTTATAGGTTGCCGTACGGATGCCGTGGACCATCAGGCCAAACCCGGTGGTCGAGATAATTTCGTCAATCGTAAAGCAACGACCGTCGACCCAGCAGACGGTGACCGGCACGACCTGTCCGCCCGCGAGGATGCGAGCCACGACGTCCACATACTGCTTGTGCACGCGCCGAGTTTTGCCATCTGTCTGTCGATATTCCATGCCTCCTATTATCGAACGCATGTTTGCATATTGTAAAGCGAACAGACTGTGGTTTTGGGATGTTGGGGCACGCACACGTGTCCTCATGGTGTGTTAGCAAAAAGAACACCCGCGGTCAACAGGGCTAATATTCAATATTAGTGCCAAAAAATTCACTTCTCCCATCAGAACTCGGTAAAGAAACCCGCAGGAGGTGATACGATTTATCATGTTTTTGTAACGTGCCTGCAAACTTCGAGAAAGCCCATATATGGACGTAACGTTCTCAACCTTCCTCGGCCAAATTGTGTCGAACCCAGTCCTTGCCGTCACCGTGATCCTCGCGCTCGGCGCCATCTTCGTCAATGGATGGACCGACGCGCCCAACGCCATCGCGACCTGCGTCACTACGCGTTGCATGCCCGCCCGCGCCGCCATTCTCATGAGCGCCGCATTCAACTTCCTCGGTGTGCTCATCATGACGCACTTTAATGCGAGCGTCGCCAATACCATCTCGCATATCGTCGACTTTGGCGGAAACAGCACCATGGCGCTCGCCTGCCTGTGCGCGGCCCTGTTCTCCATCGTCGTCTACGGCGCCACAGCGTCGCGTTTTGGCATCCCCACCTCGCAAAGCCACAGCCTTATCGCCGGCCTGACCGGTGCCGCTATCGCCCTCGGCGGCGCGAGCAGCGTCAACGTCCACGAGTGGATGAAGGTCATCTACGGCCTGGCGCTCTCCATCGGCCTGGGCTTTGTCATGGGCTGGGTCCTGTGCAAACTCGTCTCGATTCTTTTCGCCGCCGCCAACAGGCGACGTGCCAATGTCTTCTTTAAATACGCTCAGATCGCGAGCGCTGCGGCCATGAGCTTTATGCACGGCGCGCAGGATGGACAGAAGTTCATCGGCGTGCTCTTTTTAGGCGTGGCCTTCGCAAACGGCCAGACCAGCGTCGGCGATGCCGGCATCCCCATCTGGATTATGCTGCTGTGCTCGGCCACTATGGGTATCGGTACCAGCGTGGGCGGTGAGCGCATCATCAAGTCCGTCGGCCAGAGCATGGTTAAGCTCGAGAAGTATCAGGGCTTCTCCGCCGACCTCGCGGGCGCCGCGAACCTGCTGCTTGCCACCCTTACCGGCATCCCCGTGTCCTCCACACACATCAAGACCTGCGCCATCATGGGCGTCGGTGCCGTCAAGCGCCTCTCGGCCATCAACTTCGGAGTCGTCAAGGACATGATGTTCACCTGGTTCTTCACCTTCCCCGCCTGCGGACTCATCAGCTTTGTCATGGCCAAGCTGTTCATGATGTTCCTCTAATCAAACCGAACGTCCATCCGGACCGCAACACTTCGCCCACCCGTCTTCGCCTCGAAAGGACCCACCCATGGCAAAGAAACCCGATTCGTTCTACTTTGACAACTACGTCGCTTGCGCCGACCTCGCCGTCCAGGCCGCAGAGCTGCTCACCAAGATTTTTGAGAACTTCGATCCCGCGCAGATTCACGACATGCTCAATAAGATGCATGCGATTGAGCATGCGGCAGACAAGAAGCACCACGAGCTCGAAGACGCCCTGCTCACCGCCTTTATCACCCCGCTCGAGCGCGAGGATCTGGATCTGATGAGCTGCGCGCTCGACACCGTGCTCGACCGTATTGAGGGCGTCGTGCAGCGCGTCTACTTCACCAACATTCAGAGCATCCATCCCGACGCCATCGTCATCGCCCACAAGGTGACTGACGCCTGCCGCGCCATGAAAGACCTGATGGTCGAGCTTCCCAACTACCGCAAGTCCAAAACGCTGCGCGAGCTGGTCATCCAGATCAACACCATCGAGTCCGAGGCCGACGAGCTCTACATCAACGCCATGCGCAACCTGCACGTTAACGGCAAGGATCCGCTCGAGGTCATCGCTTGGCGTGACGTCTACGCCTTCCTGGAGTACTGCGCCGACTGCTGCGAGAATGTGGCCGATGTTGTGGATTCGATTGTCATGAAGAACAGTTAATTGGGGGTACGCGTCCCATCGGCGAAGGCCCAGCACCTATCTGCTTTCTCACTCCGGCTGCACGGCAGAATCGTTCGAAAGTAAATAGGTGTCGGGCCTTCGCCTTACGTATCACCATTGGAACTTTGGCTGATAGGTTGGGCGCGCTGTAGACGCTGCTGACAGGGCCGTTAATACCCTATTGGTCACTTCTTACAATTTTCTTGCTGATGGATTTTCAAGGAAACACAGCTCCAGTAAATCCTTTAAATCGCTCGCTTTTACATCCGACATATTCTCGTATTCCAGTTCGCATACAGTGAAAAACTCGAACTCTTTTTCACCATAGGTATTCCAAAGTTCTTGCAATCTCTTATTTCTATGATTGCCGCTTTTTAACTCAAAGCCATGACGGTTAAACCATGTACTGCCATCACGAGAGCTATCAAAGAATTGCTCTCCAGTTGCAATGCACTTAACACAAAATACGCCCATCACTGGATGACGTTCTTTCCATTCGGACACGAGTTCTTTCTTTTTTGATTTATCCATTATTCTTTCTCCTCATACTTCTATTCAACGAGTCAACATATCAATCGCTTCATCCTGTCTGACTCATTACCATTTACAACGACACATACAATACCGTTTTTCTCAATCTTAGATAATTACATTTGGCTCTGTTAGACCAGGATTGACATACATGTGTCCCCACGGTGCCATATCGTTGACCCCATAGACCGCGATGATGGGGGCAGCATGAACGCCGAAGAC
>JAIHVJ010000217.1 GCA_022720335.1 Collinsella sp. | reverse complement strand
GGACATAAATCGTTGCGTGCCCTCAATTATCGCGTGTTCCTGCGGTTTGTGGGCCACGGCATCGCGCCAAATCGAAAGTACCTGCATATCATCACCACGGCGCAGCGCCTCGCGAACCGAATACTCGGCATCGCTGAACAGGCAGGGACGCACGCTGCCGTCCGCCGTCAGGCGCAGACGGTTGCAGCTCGCGCAAAAATGGTTGGACATGGCGCTAATGAAGCCGACCGTACCTGCCGCGTCCGGGAAGCGCCAGTAGCGCGCGGGACCGGCACCGGCAGGAGCGTCGCTGATGTCGAGTGGCTCAAGCTCGCCCAGGCCCGCCGCGGCGGCGCCGGCATTGATGCTGGCCCGCAGCTCGTCGCTCGGCACGGTGTCGCTCGCGTCCCACAGCTCGGGATTGAGCGTTGGCGCGTGCGGGTCCACGACGCAATGCGAGCTCGTGTGCTCGTCGCCGATGGGCATGTATTCGATAAAGCGCAGGTGAATGGGGCGGTCGACGGTCAAGCGCGCGAGGACCGCCACATCTTGGTTGAGCCGGCGGACCACCACGCAGTTGACCTTAACCGGCTCAAAGCCCCAGGTTAGCGCCGCGTCGATGCCAGCCATGGTCTGCTCGAGCCGGCCCAGGCGCGTGATCTTTCCAAAGAGCGCGGGGTCGAGCGTGTCGAGCGAAATGTTGACGCGGTCGAGCCCGGCGTCTTTGAGCTCCGGCGCCAGCTTGGGCAGCAGTGAGCCGTTGGTGGTGAGCGAGATATCCTCGATCTGCGGGATCGCGCGGATATCGCGAATGAGCGGGATAATGCGGCGGCTGACCAGCGGCTCGCCACCCGTCAGGCGCACGCGGCGAATGCCCTCCCCCGCCACCAGACGCACAAAGCGCGCGATCTCCTCGGCGCTGAGCAGCTCGTCGTGCTCGCGTGGCGCCACGCCGTCGGCGGGCATGCAGTAGATGCAGCGGAAATTGCACTTGTCGGTCACGGCAATGCGCAGGTAGTTGATGTCGCGGCCAAAGCCGTCATGTTGCACGCGCCCGTCCACGCAGCCCTCCCCTCGCGCAGCGATTTATTCTTCGGGAAACATAATACCCCACAAGAGAATCGTGCCGACACGCGTACGACAGGACAGGCCATTCGAGCAAGACGGGCTTCCCGGGCCCATCCTCAGCATTCAAACCGTCCCAGCATTCGATGCTTTTCCTGATATTGGCAAAAAAGTCGAATGTTGGGACGGTTTAGGTGTTCGCAGGGCTCGGAAGACGAGCCAGACGCCCCTAGAGGCCGCCGTTCCAGTGCCGAATCACGAATTCCCGCAGGTCATTCTGCCGTTTCTGAAACGCCTCGCTTCGGTCGCATTTGAGACCCATAGCGAGCGCAATGGCATTCATCGCCCGGTGCAATTGCAGCTGATGGGCAAACTGAGTCCCAGTGAGGACGATCATCCTAAAGCCCAGTGCGCTCAGCACGGTCATACGCTCCGCGTCCGACGCACTGCGCTGCTTATCAAGATGGTCCGAGCCGTTGTATTCAATCCCCGTGCCGCTCGCAGGTGCATATACATCGATCTCGAAATACCCAGCCTTAGCGAGATATTTGAACTCGTTGGGAACATCGACCCGATGGTTGAGCTCAACCCTGGTGTACCCGAGCCCGCCCTGGGAACGCTTCGCGACGACCATGATTGCGGCGGCCGTCTCCATGGGCGACCGCGCGCCATCGTGCACACGTCTGAGCACGGCAGCCGCACGTGTAGCCCCCTGACGAGATCGATTCTCATCGCAATAAGCGATCAAGTCGGCAACGGTATACCTCTGCCCCATCTCGATGTAATCGCCTGACGACAAATGATTCAAATGGTATCGGGCGCAGATTTCATACCCATATTCCAGCTGCTCGGGCTCACTCATCCACGAACCTGCCTGGACAAAGCACATGGCCTCATCAACCACCAGAAGGCCTTCTGCCACCTCGGTTAGCGATTCCGCCCGTACGAGCGACAGAAAAACCGTCCCAACATTCGATGCTTTTCCTGATATTGGCAAAAAACGTCGAATGTTGGGACAGCTTGAGGCGGGGTGAGGAGCATGGAGGGCCAAAGCACCGTGCCCGAACGGGTTAATCCAGCTCCTTTAAGCCGTGCGCCAGCTGCCAGTACTCGCCGTGCTGGGCAAGGAGCTCCTCGTGGGTGCCACGTTCGATGATGCGGCCGTGTTCGAGGACCATGATCGCGTCGGCGTCGCGGACGGTGGACAGGCGGTGCGCGATCATAAACGTGGTGCGTCCGCGCATGATGCGGTCCATGCCGCGCTCGATGAGCTTTTCGGTGCGCGTGTCGATGGAGCTTGTCGCCTCGTCCAGGATGAGCACCGGCGGATCGGCCACGGCCACGCGCGCGATAGCGAGCAGCTGCCGCTGGCCCTGTGACAGGTTGGCACCATCGGCCGTAACCGGCGTGTCGTAGCCTTGTGGCAAGCGGCGGATAAACGAGTCGGCGCAGGCGGCCTCGGCGGCAGCGCGCACTTCCTCGTCGGTCGCGTCGAGCTTGCCAAAGCGGATATTCTGCGCAATGGTGCCGCTAAACAGGTGCGTATCCTGCAGCACAATGCCGAGCGACCCGCGCAGGCTGGCCTTGGCGATGTGCTTGACGTCGATGCCGTCGTACGTGATCTCGCCGTCATCGACCTCGTAGAAGCGGTTGATGAGGTTGGTGATGGTCGTCTTTCCGGCGCC
>JAIHVJ010000216.1 GCA_022720335.1 Collinsella sp. | reverse complement strand
CTCCTCAAAGAAATGGAACAGCTGGGCGGGCTCGTAGCCGGTAATCTTGTAGTCCATGGTGCCTCCTTGGCGCAACTGGTTAGACAGTAAGACATGCGACTTGTATATTCCCAGACTTTGCGTGCATAAACCAGTCGAAAACGCCGAGCGCTCTCGCATCATCGGCTAACGGTGAGGAAACGTCACTTTATCAAGATAAAGCAGCTTAGACGGGCCGCGCCGAAGGGACGTTGGACCCTTCAACCAGCCTCAACGCCTGTTGAACGTTAATGCATACACCATTGGTATGTTTAATAAGATTCTTGTCCTCCGTCACGACGTAATCGGCATCAATGCGATTGGCGACGCCCAGCATCAGGTCGTCCTCGAAGTCGTTGTGATGATACTTGAACACAAAGGAGTCGAAGACCTCGTCTGCACCGACCGAGGCAATAATCGACTTTTGCCGAATCAGGCGAATACACGCCCACGCTGTCTCGTCGGCACCGGCGATGGCTTCGGGAGTGAGAGCCCCCTCACGGCGGGCGTCGGCCTTCATCGTCCTCCCCAGAATGTAATAGACGTCTTTGACAGACAGGGAGGACGAGAAGAGGACGATATCCTCCGCTTCCGCCGCGCGAGAAAGGAGCTCGACTATCGGCCTGGTCGCATTCGTACGAGCGAGAAAGTAATCTAGCCAGACGTTCGTGTCGATCAACAGCTTGAGCACACGTTTCGTTCCGACGCCGCTCATAATTCGATCCAATCGCTGAATCTCTCGCCCATCATTTGATCGTATAACTCGTCGTAATCAAAGGCTTCATCGGGGCTCGGCCTCTGAATCGAGAACCGCTCATAAAAATTCGAAATTAACGCAGCCCCTTCCGAGACGCGGGACGAACTCGCCTTCGATCGTATGTCGTCAGGCAGGACTTCGTCATCATTCTTTTTTGCGACGGGCATATGACCGTTCTCGGTCAAGTACTGCCACAGCTCCCTCACAGCTTGCGACGGCGTCATGCCAATATGAGTCAGTACGGCGTCTCCTGCCTCTTTGAGCTGGCGATCTATACGCACGTTCATCTGAACCGGCCGCGTGTCGAGTATTGATGTAGGCATATCAACTCCTTTGCTATACTGAATCTCGATTTCAGTATAGCACAGCAGATTGAAGCACATTTCAATAGAAACGGGGACGCCTCCTTATCGGAAACGCCCCCGTTATACAAGGTATGTTTAATCCCTACAGCGCACCAGAGCCGGCTTGCATCATGCCGCCGGGGCCCGAGGTCACGCCGCCGCTCACGGGCGCGGCGTTGCCGGTGTGCGGTGCCGCCGGGGCGGTATCGCCACCGAGCGTGCCCGCCGGACGCGGTGCCGGGATCTCGCCCGTGCCGTGGCTAAAGACAAACTTGCCATCGGCCACGTCGCACAGGACGGTATCGCCCTCGCCCCACTCGCCGGCCAGAAGCTCCTCGGACAGCGGGTCCTCGATGAGCTTTTGGATGGCACGGCGCAGCGGACGCGCACCGTTGGTGAGGTCGGTGCCCTCGGCCACGATCTTGTCATAGGCCGCGTCGGTGAGCTTGATGTTCATGCCGTTGGCAATCAAACGCTGACGCAGGTCGTCCACCAGCAGGTGCGCGATCTTGGTGAGATTCTCGCCCGAGAGCTTCTGGAACACCACAATGTCATCGATACGGTTGAGCAGCTCGGGGCGGAACAGACGCTTGAGCTCACCCATCGCGCGACCACGGATCTCACTCGACGTGAGACCCTGCTCGCCGGTGGTGCCAAAGCCAACGCTCGCATCCTGCGCAATCTCGCGGGCGCCCACGTTGGACGTCATGATGATCACGGTGTTGCGGAAGTCGACCGTCTTGCCCTGGCTATCGGTCAGGCGGCCCTCCTCCAGCACCTGCAGCAAGATGTTGAAGATATCGGGGTGCGCCTTCTCGATCTCGTCGAACAGCACGACCGAGTACGGGTGACGACGAACGGCCTTGGTGAGCTGGCCGCCCTCGTCGTGACCGACGTAACCCGGAGGGCTACCGATGAGCTTGGAGACCTCGAACTCGCTACCGAACTCGGACATGTCGAAGCTGATGAGTGCATCCTTGCTGCCAAAGAGGTACTCGGCGAGCGTCTTGGCGAGCTCGGTCTTGCCCGTGCCGGTGGGACCCAGGAAGATAAAGCTGCCGCCGGGGCGACGCGGGTCCTTGAGCGGCGAACGGCTGCGGCGCACGGCCTTGGCAACTGCCTCGACAGCCTCATCCTGACCGATGATGCGCGTCTTGAGCACGCTTTCGGCTTGCAGCAGGCGACGGCTCTCGCTCTCGGTAAGCGAGGACACCGGCACGCCCGAAGTCACGGACACGATATCGGCGATCTGACTCACATCGATGGTGAGCGGGCTGGCGTCGAGCTCGGCGGTCCAGGCCAGGAAGCGATCCTGGATGTAGCGGTTGGAAAGGTTCGCGGCAGCCTCGATAGCGCCCTGCGTGTAGCGCACATGGTGGTGCTCCTCGTAGCGCGGCTTGAGCGCGGTCAGGATCTTGACCGTGTCCTCGACGCTCGGCTCCTCGACATCGATGGTCTGGAAACGACGCTCAAAGGCCGGGTCCTTGGTGAGGTACTTGCGGAATTCCTCGGCCGTGGTGGCACCGATAATCTGAAAGGCACCGCGCGCGAGCACGGGTTTGAGCATGGAGCTCGCGTCGATGGAGCCCTCGGCAGAACCGGCACCGATGATGGTGTGCATCTCGTCGATAAACAGGATGACGTCGTCGGCTTCGGTGGCCTCCTGGATCACGTTCTTGAGGCGCTCCTCAAACTCGCCGCGATACTTGGCACCCGCCACGAGGCCCGGCAGGTCGAGCGTCCAGATATTCTGGTTCATGAGGTTCTCGGGCACGTTGCCGGCTGCAATCTGCTGAGCCAGGCCCTCGACGATGGCCGTCTTGCCCACGCCGGGGTCGCCCAGAATGAGCGGGTTGTTCTTGGTGCGGCGCGAAAGAATTTCCATCATACGCTGGACTTCCTTTTCGCGACCAATTACAGGGTCGAGCTCGCCGTCGCGCGCCTTCTGCGTGAGGTTGGTCGCGAACTGCTTAAGCGTATCGGTGCCACTCCCCTTTTGCTGAGAGGCATCCGAGCCGCTAAAGAACGGCAGGCCCGCACCGGGACGACCAGCACCGGCACCGGCGAGCGGACGCTTCTTGTCCTGGTCCTTGGCGGTGAGTTTCTCGATAGCCTTTTTGATAGAGGCGGACGACACACCCAGGCGCATGAGGATGTCCATGGCCATGCCGTTGCCCTCTTCGACGATGCCGATCAGCAAGTGCTCGGTCGACACGTAGGTCTGGTTATTCTCACGCGCCACGCGGAATGAACGCTCCATAACGCTAATGACGAGCGGCGTAAAGGCGAGCTTAGCCGCCTCGGTCTCCTCACTGGGCTCGGGAACCGTGGTCTGGACCTCCTTGAGGGTGTCCATGATGTCGTCGTAGGAGATATCAAGCGAGCGCAGTGCCTCGGCGGCAATGCCCTCATCCTCCTTGGCAAGCGCGAGCAGCAGGTGTTCGGTGCCCACCTTATTTGAATGAAGATCGAGCGCCTCCTGCTTGGCCATGGACATGACCTTACGCGCGCGATCGGTAAAACGGTCTAACATGCTAGTTCCTCTTAGACGAGCTAGTTTTTTCAAACGCAAAGCGCCGCCCCGCGGCAGCGCTTTGGTCTCTTTACCCATATGGAGTATATGTTAACCGTTGGGACCTTTCCTGCCCGTAGCCGCGCGACAACGTCTACAAAAAAGGAATCGCTCCGGTCCGTTTGGCGGTTTGGTTTTGAGCTGCTGTCTAGCAGGCGGGCTCAGCGTCCATGCCCTCGGAAATGTTGGCAACCTCCTCGGCAGTGGGAGCGCCCGGCATGTGCAGGAACGACCATGCAGGAGCTGACGGCGAGCGTCATGGCAAGCGGCGAACTCTTGCCCGGCGTGACCAGGAATTTAAAGGCGAAACCCTTGGCAAGGGGGCTGGCAACAAACCAGTCGCAGCACATGGCAAAAATGTAGGCAACGGGGAAGCCGAGCCACGCGGCGGCAACAACCTCGCCGTTGATGGCCCCATGCTGCAGGGCAACGTTGTAGATGCTCATCCAGAGCACCATGCAAAAGCACATGATAAAGGTGAACAGCAGGCTCTCTCGTTTGTTGATAGGCATAAAGGGCATGGTCCTTTCTGTGTTACGCCGCGGCACCACGCAACAAAAACGGGCGGGCAAGATGGAGCTGTTGGGACTTCATCTCGCCCGCCCGTGGTACGTGCGTCTGCGACTACTTATGTGGTGAAACCAGCCTAGCACGAAAAGCACGTGCTTCGTAAGCGTTGAGTTTATGAAGATGCAGGGCACCAATAATCCCCCGACCCCATAAGTTGCGGTGGAATACGAACTGTTTTGACCCTTTAAGCAGCAATTCAGTCTCTATTTCACCGCAACTCATTTGGTGCAAAGTGACCTGTCCTCCTTGCACCAATTAGCTGGTGTGGCGCCAGCGAGGGTCGGTGAGCGTACGCGCCACACCCAGGCCAACGGGCAAAAACGCCACGATGAGCACTGCACGCACAAACCAACCGAGCATATTGACCGTATCGAAGGTGCACATGTAGTACATCGAGCGATACAGATACAGGCCCGGCACCATAATGACAATTGATGGCACCGTGAGGGCGATACGTGGGTAGGTGAGCTTGACTTCGGCCAAGCTTGCCAGCAGCCCCGATACCAGCGCGCCGATAAACGCTGCCGCCTCGGGAGGCATACCTACGCTCAGGCCCAGAAAGGGAAACAGCGTCGGCGCATCGACGAGCGTAAGGCGCAAGGTATTAGACACGGCACCGATGAGCCCTGCCGCCGCTGCCATCTTTACCGGGCTGTTGAACATAACCGAGAAGCCAAATACGCCAACGAAGCTCATCACCACGCGCAGGAGCGTAAGGGCAAGCGGCGAAAGGCCCAATGGGGCAAAGTCGTCCGGCGCCAGGTCAACACACTCGGCAACCATCCAACCTACGAGCGTCGCCATCACAATAATCGATACGGCATATGAAAGGCGCTCGATACCGCTTCGCATGTCGAGCTTAGCGATGTCGAGGCCTGCCGTAATGAGCGGAAAGCCGGGAATCACAAAGAGCATGGCGCCGATATAGCCTTCTTGGTGCGACATTGCCCCCGGTATGACCTGGCCAAGGCCGAGCAATGCCAGCAGATACGAAACGCAAGCGAGCGCAACGCCGGTCGTCAGCGCGCTGAACTGACCAAGGCCTTGCCTGAGAATATGGGAGCGGGCAAAGTTGCCGACACCCGCGCCCACGAACGCGCATGCCATCTCAATAGGACCGCCGCCAAGTAAAAAGACAAAGGCGCCACAGGCGCAGGCCGCCGCAAGGCCCTGTTGCCAAGGCGCGTAATCAGGTTTTGAACTCTCAACGGTCTTGAGCATCTCGTGATACTCGTGCACCGTGAAGCGACGACCATAGGTCTCGATTTCCTTGAGGAAACTCTCCATCATCCAAATGCGATGGGTATTGACGCCCGTTGTGGGCAGGCTGACGACCTCGTTAAAGCAGTGGCCATCTTCGATGCAGGTACACTCAAACGATAGGAGACTCAAGTCGACGTGGATGGTGACACCGAGTACGGCGGCGACTCGATTCATGGTATCGCGTACACGCCAGGCACCCGTTCCGCTCGCGAGCATAAGCATACCGGTGCGGCAGATGATGGATGATTTATCGGTGAGCGGCGCATCGACGGCAAGTTCATCGCCTGCCGTCACGATCTGGTGCCAGTCAGTTTTCATATGGAGCGCGCCGGCACGAACACCGTGGTGCATGGGGGCTCTCGAAAGCAGCGAGTTAAGGCGCGAAGACTGTGGGGGCTCCGTTGATTCGCCCTCGTCCTCGTCGGGCTCTTCATCGACCAGATCAAAGGAATCAAGCGGCGCTGGCTCGCGACGGTCGATCAGCTCCTCGTCCTCATCATCAAAGTAATTGAACTGATCGAGCATGTCCTCTTCGATTGAACGCTCGCTCGCGTCGTCCATATAGACGCTCCCTTCCTACCGACTAACCCCCATCCTAGGCAGCAACGGCTAAAGGAAACATAAAAGAGACGGCTGTCATGCATAGAAGGCGCAAACCCCCAATGCGTCGGTAGATCCCCAACGACTAGGACTGTCCCCAAGTGCCGGCAGAAAAGGAACGTCCCTAAGTGCCAACCAGGGCAACACCGCAGATAGAGGACGGACAGACACTATGACCCAATCCGAGGGCACTAAAAAGACAGGAGCCCCCGCTCGTGACCGCGGGTCGGGGCTGCGACAATGATGTTGAAGTGCCATAGGCGCAGCCGCGCCGCAACGAGGTTGGGAGGCTCCCATGCC
>JAIHVJ010000215.1 GCA_022720335.1 Collinsella sp. | reverse complement strand
ATCGCATCGGCCAAAGCGTTCGCGCTGACCGTGATCGATCAGACCGCCGACATGCTCTACATCGGTAACTTTGGGTTCCGCACCAGCAGCGATTATGACAAGTTTGCCAAATACGAGACCCGCGAGACGGCTCTGGGCATGCCCTATGTGCCCGAGCATGCGGCGGCCCTGTTTAGCTGCCGTTTGATCGACACTGTGGATGTGGGCACGCATCTGCTGTTTATCGGCGAGGTCGAGGATGCCGAGCGCCTGAGCGACGAGACGCCGCTGACGTACGACTACTATCACAAGGTGCTAAAGGGCAAGACGCCGCCCAAAGCCTCGTCGTATCAAGGCTAGAAATGTTCTAAAAATACTTGCATTATCTTATTGAGAATATATACTAATAAGTAAGTACACCAGCAGTCACGTTCGAGAGGAGAACATCATGGCTGAGGAGAAGAAGACGTATAAGTTCGTGTGCACCGTTTGCGGTTACGAGGTTGAGGTCGATACGCCCGAGCTGCCCGAGGATTATGTGTGCCCGGTGTGCGGCGTCGGTCCCGATCAGTTTGAGCTCGTCGAGGAATAACTCGCAGGCACACGGCGAAAGCCGAACATAGCTCTGTCCAAGGGTCCCGGTCGAATTCTCGGCCGGGACCCTTTTGATTTATCTGACGGTTTAAAACGGCCTTACGTGTTACAGATTGAGACGTTATATCTGGACAGTCACGCCATCCCAATTACATCCCCGTTAGCAGCACGATGTCGAGAACCGTTACGATGACGCCGATTCCTACGAGCAACGCGTTGAGCGGGCGCGAGTTGGCGTATTTGCCCATGACGCGGGGCGAACTGGTGAGTCGTATGAGCACAAAGACCGTAATCGGCAACTGAAGCGACAGCAGCGCCTGACTCCAAATGAGACCCTCAAAAGGATTTGGGACGACCAGGCACGCCGCCACTGCGCCGGCGAAACAGGCCACCACCCCGATCGAGGAATGTCGGTCGTGGACGTCGTATTCCTCGTCGAACATGCCTGCGGTGATGGTGCCTGCCGCCATGCCTGCCGTCACACTACTCGAGAGGCCCGCAAACAGCAGCGCCACCGCAAAGATGGTCGAGCTTGCTGGGCCCAGAATGGGGGAGAGCGTGTCCGCTGCGACGGCGAGGTCGTCTACGACAATGCCGTGCGCAAAGAAGGTCGTTGCGGCCAGGATGACCATGGCCGAGTTGATTGCCCAGCCCACGCCCATCGAAAAGAGCGTGTCGAAGAGCTCATAGCGCAGACGCTCTTCGATAACCTGCTCGCCTTGGCCTTCGAAGTGCATGGATTGGATGACCTCGGAGTGTAGAAAGAGGTTGTGGGGCATAACGACTGCACCCAGGACACTCACGATAATCGCGGCAGAGCCAGTGGGCATACTGGGCGTGATCCAGCTTGCGGCGGCTTGCGGCCAGTCGACCTTGACTAGTGCAAGCTCGGCCAAAAACGAGAGTCCTACCACGCCTACGAAGGCGATGATCCAGCGTTCGGCACGCTTGTAGGAGTTCGTCATGAGCATCGCCATCGATACTGCCGCCACGATGACGCAGCCCGCGCGCACGGGCAGCCCAAAGAGCATTTGAAGGGCAATCGCGCCACCCAGGACTTCGGCCATGGCGGTGGCGATGGTCGCGAGATAGGCGCTGCCGAGCACCGCGCGTCCCACGATGCGGGGGAGAAAGCGTGTCGTGGCCTCGGCAAGACAGGCGCCCGTGGCGATACCCAGGTGCGCCGCATTGTGCTGCAGCACAATGAGCATAATCGTGGACAGTGTGACGATCCACAGCAGCGCGTAGCCAAACTGCGAGCCCGCGGCCATATTGGAGGCCCAGTTGCCCGGGTCGATAAAGCCGACGGTCACGAGCAGCCCGGGGCCGATGTGCCGCGCAATGTCTAGGCCTCCGTGACCACCGGTGCGTCGGGAGCCAAAGTGTTGTTTGAGATGGTTGAGCATGGTGAGCTCCTGCGTGCCGTTTGTTTGACGCCGCAAAGGATACCCGTTTTAGGCTCAAAAGTTAACCAAGACTAACAAAATTGTTGTATTTGAATAGGATGGTGAAAGGGGATTGCTGAAATGTCTTGATCTGTAACAACTAGGGATGGAAATTGGATCTTACTGTTACAGATTGAGATGTTTGAAGTGGTGAGTTTACAGGTCGAACTTGGGGCCCTTGTCGTTGTCCTTGAGGTCGGCGGTGTCCACTCGTAGGGCGTGCGTTACGCGATTGTTTCGAAACGGGCGGGAAACACAACGGGCCGGCGATGCTCCTAGTATGCCTATTCAACTGACTGTCTAATATCTAGGGGAGGATCGCGATGCAGGCAGATTCCGCTCAGCAGCAGGGCCTTTATCGCCCCGAATTCGACCACGATGCATGTGGCATCGGCGCGCTTGCCGATATCAACGGCGAGCGCCATCACCAGATTCTGGACGACGCGCTGTCTATTCTGGTCAACTTGGAGCACCGCGGCGGTACGGGACTCGAGAAGAACACCGGCGACGGCGCCGGCATCCTGTTTCAGGTTCCGCATCACTTTTTCCGTAAAGAGGCTCAAAAGTGCGGCCAGATTCTGCCGGCAGAGGGCGACTATGGTGTGGCCATGCTGTTCTTCCCGCAGGACGACAAGGGCGTAGAGGATGCCCGCCGCGTGTTTGAGGAGGGCTGCGCCGAGGCCGGCGTGCCGCTGCTCTTTTGGCGCGAGGTGCC
>JAIHVJ010000214.1 GCA_022720335.1 Collinsella sp. | reverse complement strand
CGGCCGCGTCGTTGGTTGCGGTCGTGCGCTCGGGCATCGGGGCACCCGCCTCGTCAGCGGTCACGGTAAAGGTAAACTTACCCGCGATGTCGGCCGGGGCCAGGCCCTCGGCTGCCTGGAGCTTCTTGGTGCCGATGAGTGCGGCATCCACGGCCTCGGCGCCGTAGACGTTTTCGAACAAGGGCTCGACGCCACCGTAGTCGACCGTTGCCGTCAGGGTACCGTCACCGTTGTCGACAACGATAACCTTAAAGCCAAAGCTCCACGTTGTAGCGGAAACGCCATTCGGCAGCCCGAATAAATCTTCGTAGGCCGTGTAGTTAATGGTCCAAGCGAGCTTACCGTCCTTGTCGGTACGATGGGCAAGCCCAGCCGCCTCAAGATTGGCAAGCATCTCGGTGTCGTAGTGCAGCGCATCAAAGCTCACATGCCCGCCGATATTAGGCTTGAGGTTTTCGTAGCCCACAAGCTCGCCCTGATAGGCAATGCCGAACCAGAACTCGCCGTCGGCCATCGGACGACCGGTCAGGGTCTTGGTGGCGACAACCTGAGCAGCGGTACCACCAGGCGTATTGGTCGTAGCGCTGTAGCTGTTGTGGAACGGAGCTAGGGCACTCTCGACCTTGTTCTCACCGCTCTTGTGGACCGTCGTATGCGTACCCTCGGGACCGCCGGAGACGGTCGTCGTGGCGGTAAGCGTACCGGCACCGTCATCGGCGACGGCGATCGTCACGGTACGCACGGCGTCGTCGTAGGTGTAACCGGGCTTGCCGTCATTCTTCTCGGCTACGGTGTACGTGAAGGTCTTGCCGGCGTCAGCCTGCGTAAACTTGACCTCATGGCCAGCCAGGATGTCGATCAGGCCGACCGTTGCCTCTGCCGTCGCAGGGGACTTGAAGTTGTTGGCTCCGGGCAGCAGGCCAAGCGCGTTGGCCGAGGCCTCGTCGGCAGGCGTCACGGTAAACGTGAACTGACCCTCGGTCATAGGACGTCCGGAGAGGCTCTTGCTGAGCTTGAGGCCGCCGGCCGCGGTGTAGTTAAGCTCAGTGCGGTACGTGTTGGTGAAGCGTCCGTTTTCCTTCTTGGTGACATTGGCGGTCAGCTTGCCCTCGCCGTCCTCAGTCACGGTCACTTCGGCGGTCGCGACATGCCCGTCATACGCCATGCCGGCCGCGTTACCCGCGTTCTCGCGGATCTCGTACGTGTAGGTTCCGGCAGCCGTGTAGCGGATCTTGCCGAACTTGACGGCAGCGATGCCATCCTTCGCATCGTGCTTGTTCACGGTCACGGTTGCAGGATCGGGCAGCGGGGTGCCCTCGGCGGCGGTGATGGTAAAGCTGAACTCGTCGGAGTCCGTCCAGTCGCGACCGTCGATAGCCTTACTCAGATCAAAGTCGAGCTCTGCGTCGAGCGGGGTCACGCTGTAGGTGTTCTTGAAGGTCGCAGCCGTGGCGTCCTTCAGGACATGCTCAGCCTTGAGCGTGCCATCGCCCTTGTCGGTAATGGTGGTCTCGATGGTGTACTTGGCGTCGCCGTACGTGATGCCCTTGCTGGTGGTTCCGCCGTTGACCTCGCGCAGCGTGTAGGTATGCTTGCCGGCCTCGGTGTACTTCACGGCGTTCATCGTGATGTTGCCTTCGGCATTGTTGGTGCCGGTGGCGACGACCTTGGCGTCCTCGCCCTCGCCCTCGACGAGCTCGAAGGAGAACTCGCCGTCCTTGAGGTCGCGCCCGGTCAGGAACTTGGTCGCGGTGACCTGGTCGGTGACACTGAACTCGCCAGGATTCGGCTTGTAGCTGTTGTTGAACTTCGCCTCGTCGGCTCCATTCAGCTCATGCTTTACCACGAGCTCACCCTTGCCGTTGTCGGTGACGGTCGTCTCGATGGTGTAGGTCTTGCCGTCGTAGGTGATGCCGTTGCCGGCGTCGCCCGGGACCTCGCGCAGCGTGTAGGTGTGCTTGCCGGCAGCGGTGTACTCGATGGGGCTCATCGTGATCTTGCCGCGGGCGTCGTTCTTGCCGGTGGCGACGACATCGTTACCCTCGACGAGCTCGAAGGAGAACTCGCCTTCCTTGAGGTCGCGCCCGGTCAGGAACTTGGTCGCGGTGATCTGGTCGGTGACACTGGAGCTCTTGGGGGCCACCGTGTAGGTATTCTCGAAGATCGCCTCGTCGGCGTTCTGCAGCTTGTGCTCCACGCTAAGGGCGCCGTCGCCGTTGTCCTTGACGATGGTCACGATAGTGTACTCAGAGGTGCTGTAGGTAATGCCGTTTTCGGTGGCGCCGGCCTTGGTCTCGCGCAGCATGTAGGTGTGCTCGCCAGCCGCGGTGTAGGTGACGGAATCCATCACGATCTTGCCGTCGGCATTGTTGGTGCCGGTGGCGACTACGTTATTGCCCTCGACGAGCTCAAAACGGAACTCGCCGGCCTTGAGGTCACGGCCGTCCAAGGACTTGATCGCGGTAATCTGGTCGGTGACGCTGGAGCTCTTGGAGCCAGGCTCGTAGGAGTTGGTAAACTTCGCCTCGTCGGCGCCCTTCAGCTTATGCTCTACGCCGAGCGTGCCGTCGCCGTTGTCCTTGACGACAGTCTCGATGGTGTAGGTCGCGGCATCGTAGGTGATACCACCGACGTTGCCCCTGACCTCGCGCAGCGTGTAGGTGTGCTTGCCGGGCTTGTCGTAAGTGATTTTGTCCATGACAACCGTGCCGTCAGCGGCGTTCTTGCCGGTGGCGACGACCTTGTCGCCCTCGACGAGCTCGAAGGAGAACTCGCCGGCGGCAAGC
>JAIHVJ010000213.1 GCA_022720335.1 Collinsella sp. | reverse complement strand
ATTTTGTGTCGCGCGTATTTCCGAGCGGTCGGATTTGAGGGGCGAGCGGTAGAACGCTCGCCCTTTGTGCGCCACGATGCGGCACAATGTACCGCAAAAGCTGTTTGTATCCGGTACGAATCGTTCGTTGGTCTTTAATTCTTCTCAACGGAGGTGTTTGAGATGGCAAACGGATTGCTTTTGCGGCTTCGCGAGCGTGAGCTCAGCGCGAGCCCGGCGGAACGCAATGTCATCGCATATGTAAGCGCTCATCCGCACGAGGTGGTCGGGCTGTCCGTCCGCGGTCTTGCCGATGTCACGTTCTCCTCGCCCTCGAGCATTTTGCGCTTTTGCAAGCGTTTGGGTTTTGCGGGCTACAAGGAGTTCCAGCGCGAACTGATTGCCGAGCTGGCGCTCTTAGGTGACAAGAAAGACGTAGCCCTCGAGGACATCTCCATGGATGACAGCGTCGAACGTATCGTGGGGAAGGTGATGAAAAGCAACGTGCGCACGATTGAGGCGACGGCGCGAACGCTCGATTACACCGTCTTGGAGCGATGCGCGGCCCGTCTTAAGCGGGCACGCGCGGTCAATCTGTTCGGTATTGGTGCCTCTCGTTTGGTCGCGCACGACCTAGCGCAAAAGCTCATGCGTGTCGACAAAGAGTGCCATCTGTACGACGACTGGCATGATCAGCTCTTATGTGCCAAGAACATGCATGAGGGCGATATGGCAATCGCCTTTAGCTACTCGGGCTTGACGCAAGAGGTGCTGGACTGCACCGCCGAGGCTCAACGTCACAACTGTCCCGTTGTGGCCGTTACCAAAGTAGATGGATCATCCAAGCTTGCCACCATGGCCGATGCCGTGCTCGGCGTCGCTGCGAGTGAACCCTTGGTCCGCAGCGGTGCCATGGCTTCGCGTATGGCCCAGCTTATGGTTGTCGATGCCCTGTACGCTGCTTACGTTGCCAGCGACTACGAACGGGCGACGCATGTCATTAAGCAAAACTACATCGAGAAACAGGAAAGATGAGGTGAATGAAATGCTCGATTTAACAAAATTCACGACCGAACAGCGCAATCTTAGGTCAATGGACCTCGATACGATGACATCACTGCAAATCGTCACGACGATGAACGATGAGGATCTTCGTGCCGTCCAGTCGGTCACGAAAGTGTTGCCCCAGGTTGCCACAGCAATCGACTGGGCTGCCGAGGCACTCGAGCGCGGCGGGCGCGTCTTTTACATGGGTGCAGGCACCAGCGGTCGTCTGGGCGTGCTCGACGCTTCGGAGTGCCCGCCCACGTTTGGCGTGTCACCCGATCTGATTGTCGGGCTCATTGCCGGAGGCGAGACGGCGTTTATCAAGGCTGTCGAAGGTGCCGAAGACAGCGAGGAGCTTGGCGCGAGCGACTTGCGGGAGCGTGGACTCTCGGACAAGGACCTTGTCGTTGGCCTGGCGGCAAGCGGTCGTACTCCTTATGTGGTGGGCGGCCTTGTGTATGCCAAGGCAACTGGGTGCAAGACCATTGCAATTGCCTGTAACCAAGGGTCGAAGATCGGGGAGAGCGCAGATCTTGCCATTGAGCCCGTGCCCGGTCCCGAGGTGCTGACCGGCTCAACGAGGCTCAAGGCGGGAACGGTTCAAAAGCTCATTCTCAACATGATTTCGACCGGTGCCATGGTCAAGATCGGCAAGGTATACCAAAACCTGATGGTCGATGTGCAGCAGACGAACGAGAAGTTGGTGGTGCGCGGCCAGAACATCGTGATGGAGGCGACCGGCTGCACGCGCGAGTGCGCTGTTCAGGCGCTTGCAGATGCCGGCGGCCACGTAAAAACCGCTATTGTCTCGGTGCTGCTGGACTGCGATGCCGAGCAGGCCGCGGTGGCTCTTGAGCGGGCGCGAGGCCATGTCCGTGCTGCGGTGAGTGGCCATGAGAAGAGCAATGCCGATGCCCAATAGGTGCGCGGCGTGAGCTGATATGACATCCAGACGAGATACCCAATACAAGGAGGAGTTATGACGAACAAAGAGCTGGCTCAAAAGCTGCTGGACCTTTTGGGCGGTAAAGACAACGTGCTCGCAAACGCGGCGTGCATGACGCGCCTGCGCGTGACCGTCAAAGACGCGGGCAACGTCGACGCGGAGGGTATTAAGGCACTCGACGGTGTGATGGGCCTTGTTGAGGACGACACGATGCAGATCGTGCTGGGTCCGGGCAAGGTGAATAAGGTGCTCGAGGAGTTCTCCAAGCTCACCGGCCTTGCGAAAGGCGTTGCTGACGAGAGCGTGGTTGACGCTGCGGCCACGAACAAGGCCGCGCAGAAGGCCAAGTACGAGTCCAAGCCGGTTCAGGCCTTCCTCAAGAAGATTTCCAATGTCTTCGTCGCCCTGCTTCCCGGCATCATTGCGGCTGGCCTCATCAACGGTATCTGCAACGTCATTAACGTCTCGACGGCAGGCGCGCTTGCAGGCGAGTGGTGGTACCAGGGCATTCGTTCCATGGGCTGGGCCCTGTTTGCCTATCTGCCCATCTTGGTGGGCTATAACGCGGCACGTGAGTTTGGTGGCTCCGCTGCGCTGGGCGGCATCGCCGGCATGATGTGCATCGCCAACAGTGCCATGCCCCTGCTTGCGCCTGGCGCGGCTGATCCTGCCACTGCCATTCTGCTGCCGCTCACCAATGCGCAGTACAACCCCGCAGCGGGCGGCATGATCGCGGCTCTCATCGCTGGTGCATTTTTTGCCTGGATGGAGCGTCAGATTCGCAAGGTTATGCCCAACGCACTCGACACGTTCCTGT
>JAIHVJ010000026.1 GCA_022720335.1 Collinsella sp. | reverse complement strand
TTGGTTTGTCATGGCGCGCTGCATTCCGTACTACAAGCAGCTGCAGGCAAAGCTCGACCGCATTGCGCTCATTTGCCGCGAGGGGCTTTCGGGCGCTCGTGTGGTCCGCGCGTTTGTGCGCGAGGATCACGAGCGCGAGCGTTTTGCCCAGGCGGCTGACGATCAGGCGCATGTCGCCATCGCGGTGGGCAAGCTCTCGTCGATTCTCAACCCCGTCACGTTTTTGGTGATGAACCTGGGCGTGTGCGCCATCCTGTGGGTGGGCGGCATCCAGGTGAATGTGGGCGAGCTCACGCAGGGCCAGGTCATGGCGTTTGTCAACTACATGACGCAGACGCTCACCTCCATCGTGTACGTCGCCAACCTGGTCGTGGTCTTTACCAAGGCGAGCGCCAGCGCGTCGCGCATCAACGAGGTGCTCAATTGCGTGCCGAGCATTACCGACGAGGGCAACGAGCCGGTCGCCCTGCCCGAGCCGAACGCGGCGGGCGCAGCTGCCCCGGTCCCCGCGCTGAGCTTGAGCCACGCGAGCTTCTCCTTTGGCGCGGGCGCCGCCAATGCCGTCAACGACGTGACTCTGGATTTGCCGCTGGGCAAAACGCTCGGCATTATCGGCGGCACGGGCAGTGGTAAGTCCACGCTCGTCTCGCTCATTCCGCGCCTGTACGATGCGGGTACCGGCAGCGTGAGCGTAATGGGTGCCGACGTGCGCACCTGGCCGCTCGACCAGCTGCGCCACGTGGTCGCGACCGTCCCGCAGCGCGCGTCGCTGGTGAGCGGCACCATTCGCAGCAACCTGACCTGGCGCGACGAGTCGGCGACCGACGAGGAGCTCTGGGCGGCGCTCGATATGGCGCAGGCCAGCGAGCTCGTGCGCAACAAGCCGCAGGGGCTCGACGCCTCGGTCGAGGCGGGCGGCAAGAACTTCAGCGGTGGTCAGCGCCAGCGCCTGACCATCGCGCGTGCCTTGGTGGGTTCGCCGCAGATTCTGATCATGGACGACTCCGCCTCGGCACTCGATTTTAAGACCGACGCGGCGCTTCGCCATGCCATCCGCGAGCGCAGCGTGCGCGGCGCCGCCGAGGGCGGGTTGCCGCTGACGACCGTCATCGTGAGCCAGCGCGTCTCGACCGTGCGCGATGCCGACATGATCTGTGTGCTCGATCACGGTTCGGTTGCGGGCCTGGGTACGCACGACGAGCTGTACGCAAGCTGCCAGCTCTACCGCGAGATTTGCCAGTCGCAGCTCCGCCGTGAGGAGCTCGAAGGCCAGCAGGGGAGTGCGACGCCCGCTTCGGACTCCGCCCCTGCATCCACCCGCGCAAAGGAGGGCCGCTAAATGAATCCGTATACTTCTTCCGGTTCGGTCGCCACGATGACGGCCAATGTGTCCGGTAGCGATAACCTCAACGATCTGGGTGACGGCCCGCGCCAGCCCGGCGACCCCGAGCGCTACCCCGTGGGCGCGGTGACTCGCCGCCTGATGGGCTACGTCCGTCCGCACCGCATCTCGTTTGCGGCGTCGTTTGTGAGTGCCGCCATCTCGGTGATTCTGCAACTCTATACGCCCATCCTCGTCGGCGAGGGCATCGATCTCATCGTTGCCGCCGGACAGGTGGACTTCGATGCGCTGCTGCCGCTTGTCACCAAGCTCGCGATTGTCGTGATGGGCGCTGCGGCGTTCCAGTGGCTGCAGGGCTACTGTGTTAACCGCCTGTCCTACGAGACGGTGCGCGACATGCGCGTGGAGGCGAGCGACAAGCTCAGCCGCATGCCGCTCAGCTTTATCGACAGCCATGCCCACGGCGACCTTATGAGCCGTGTGGTCAACGATGTCGACCAGGTGGGCGACGGCCTGCTGCAGGGCTTCACGCAACTCTTTACTGGAGTCATCACTATCGTGGGCACGCTCGCGTTTATGCTCTCCATCAACCTGACCATGACGCTCGTGGTGGTGCTCGTCACGCCGCTTTCCATCTTTGCGGCCGGCGCCATCGCCAAGTTCTCCAACAAAAGCTTTACGGCCCAGCAGCGTATTCAAGGCCAGCTCGGTGGCCATATCGAGGAGTATGTGGGCGAGCAAAAGCTGGTGGATGCGTTTGCCTACGGCCCGAACGCCCAAGCGCGCTTCGACGCGCTCAACGCCGAGCTCTATACGGCAGGTGAGCGTGCACAGTTTATGGGTTCGCTCTCTAACCCCGGCACGCGCTTTATCAACAACATCATCTATGCCGTGGTCGCCGTGATCGGCTGCGTGGGCGTGATCACGGGCGTGCCCGCTGCGCTCACGGTGGGCGGCGTGCAGATCTTCCTGTCCTACGCCAACCAGTACACCAAGCCGTTCAACGAAGTCACCAACGTCATCACGCAGATCCAGACCGCGTACGCCTCGGCGCGCCGCATGTTTGCGCTGCTCGATGCGCGCGAGCAGGAGCCCGACGCCGCAGATGCCGTTGAGCTCACTGCCCCGAAGGGCGAGGTCGTCTTTGAGCATGTGGACTTTAGCTACGTGCCCGACCGCAAACTGCTGCGGGACATCTGCATCGACGCCAAGCCCGGCATGCGCTTTGCCCTCGTCGGCCCCACGGGCTGCGGCAAGACGACGCTTATCAACCTGCTGCTGCGCTTTTACGATATCGATGCCGGGCGCATCGTGGTCGACGGACATTCCTCGCGTGACTACACGCGCGCAAGCCTGCGCCGCGCCTTCGGCATGGTGCTGCAGGATACGTGGCTGTTCGAGGGCACGGTGGCCGAAAACATCGCCTACGGTTGTCCCGACGCCACGCGCGAGCAGGTTATCGAAGCCGCCAAGCGCGCGCACGCGCACAAGTTTATCGTGCAGCTGCCGAAAGGCTACGACACGGTGATTGGCGAGGACGGCGGCACGTTTAGCCAGGGTCAAAAACAGCTGCTGTGCATCGCGCGCGTCATGCTCACCGACCCGGCCATCTTGCTGCTGGACGAGGCGACCTCGAGCATCGATACGCGTACCGAGCTGCAGGTACAAGCGGCGTTCGACGAACTCATGGCCGGCCGCACGAGCTTTGTCGTCGCGCATCGCCTGTCGACGATCCGTAACGCCGATTGCATCCTGGTCATGCGCGACGGCGAGATTATCGAGCGCGGCACGCACGATGAGCTGTTGGCGGCGGACGGCTTCTATGCCGAGCTCTACCGCAGCCAATTCGCCCAATAAGCAAGACGCGGGACGTATAACGCAGCGCTAGGGCGCGAGCGTGTCAACGGGGGCAACGATTATGCCCTCGGGCGTTGTGTGGACCGGCATGCCGAACCCGATGACGATGAGTTTGGCCGCGGGAGGCCTCTCGCCGCGTTCGACCAGCTTGCGCTCGAGTCGAAGCAGGTTTGCAGATGCCTCGGGGATCTGCGGGCTTCCGAGTTTTACTTCCACGGCAATCCAAGTTCCATCGCGCCTGTGTATGACGGCGTCGACCTCGAGATCGTCGGCGTCGTGGTAGTGGGACACCGATGAGTCATTTGCGGCGGCATAGACCTTAAGGTCGTGCAGGACGAGGGATTCGAAGAGCAGCCCCAGCGTCTTCGGGTCGGATGCCAATGACTCCGGATTTGCTCCGAGCAGCGCGACGGCAAGCGAAGGGTCGGCGAGGTGCCTTTTCGCACTTTGCCGCAGCTTTACCGGCGACCTGAGCGCCGGATGCCAAGCTGGGATATCGTCGATGATATTGATTCGTCTCAGCGCATCCATGTATCTGGAGACCGAATTCTTCGAAACGCCGGTACCGATATCTTTGTCGATGGATTTCGACCCAGCAAGCGTCGACTCATTTCGCGCAAGCGATGTCAAAAGAGACCTGACCTTGACCGGATCACGCTTGACGCCGTCAGTTCTAGAAACATCCGATTCGCATACGCCATCAACATAAGCAGCGGCAATCCGCATAGCATTTTCAGTTGTTTTCCCCATCGCTTGAGGCCAACCACCGCGACACAGCAAATCGGCGATGCCGGCGACACCAGCGATCGATCCGACCGCCTGCTTGGCGGGGTGTCCGGAAAGCAGCGCTCCAATTGAAGCCGCGCCCGAAGAAACGCCGAGCTCAAACAGCGTCATGGTGTCCATTCGCAACCTAGCTATTCGCCCAACGCCACTATGCATCGGCTGCTTCGAATCTCGCAGCGTTGCTGAGCCCGTAAGAATAAACTGTCCGGATTCTCCCTGTCTTGCGTCACACTCGAAACGTACGGCATCCCACAGCTTTGGCTCTTCCTGCCATTCATCGATGAGCCTAGGAGAGGGTCCCGCTATTGCCTGTGCTGGATCGATTCGAGCCAGCTGGAGGGCGGCAAAATTTCCAGTTGGATCGGAAAGAGACAAGGATGATCTAGCAAAACGTTTTGCCGTAGTGGTCTTTCCGCACCACTTTGGGCCTTGAATGAGAACCGCACCGAAGATATCGAGATTATGCCTGATTACCTTATCGATGCATCTGTCTACATATCTATCCATACTGCCTCCTTCTTTATTTACTTTGATTATGTATTCTACCAGCAACGTGGTGACGATTAACGGTAATTTGAGGTGATGATTAACGGTGAATTATGGTGACGATTGATGGCATATTATGGTGACGATTGTCATTGATTCGGGGGCAGGCCGCTTGACTGTCCCAAATTTTAAAAAGTATGGGGCTTGCGCTGCGAGATTTTGTCCAAAGATGTCGTCTGCGTCGCCAATCGACAGACGGTGGTTTACATCTGCGTCGTTAGTACTAAGATATGCTTCTAACAAATTGCATTAATGGCTCGAGTTTCGGGGGAAACGAGGCAACGTGACTATGACGTGCTCTATGGTGGTCAACAGCAAGAGCGGTAATACCAGGATGGTTTCGGGGGCGATTAAGCGCGCCCTGCAGGCCGCGGGCGCTGAATTCGTCCACGCCGCCGCACTGAGCGATGACGCGGATCCGGAGCAGGTTGCGCTCGAGGCTCAAGGCGCCTGCGCTGCCGACACGGTGCTCGTGGGCTTTTGGTGCGACAAGGGTACATGCTCGTCTTCGGTGGCGGCGTTGCTCTCCGCCCTGCACGGCAAGCGCGTCTTCTTGTTTGGCACCTGCGGCTTTGGTGCCAGCGAGGACTATTTTCAGCAGATTATCGATCGCGTGTCTTCTAATTTGGCCGGAGATGCCGAGCTTGTGGGCTGGGCAATGTGCCAGGGCAAGATGGGTCCCGCGGTTAAGCAACGCTACGAGGCCATGCTCGAGCAAGATCCCGACAATGCCCGCTTTAAGATGCTGCTCGACAACTGGGTCGCCGCAAAGGATCATCCCACCAAGGAGGATCTGGACAACATGGCGATGGCCGCCAAGAAGGCCGTGCTGGGGGAGTAGGTCCATCTTCTAAATGCAATGCCCTCCCGGGTGGCGGCCCTTTATCGATGGAAGGCCTCATAAGCTGAAGTTCAATCCCCGGGATGCGTCCAGAGTGGGACGTGCTTTCCCGATGGGTGGGGTTTCGGAAAGTGGGGACTGGATTTTGAGCCTAGAGTGGGACATGCTTTCCCAAAGGCCGCTCAACGGGAAACCGCATCCCACTATTAGCCCGAGAAACGGGATGCACTTTCCCAAAGAGAGCCAACGGGAAACTACGTCCCACAATCAGCTTCCAAAGTGGGACACACTTTCCCGTTGAGGGTTGTTCCGGAAAGTGCATCCCGGAAATGGGCTTTGAGCTTGGACGATGCTCCCCCAGTACCTCCGCTTTTAAAAATGAGACACGCCGTTGGCGAAAATGAGACACGTGATATCGGGTATCGGATGTATCATTTGCAAAAATGAGTCCACTCCACTCGAATAAAGCGAGGTCCCTCATGTACGTTCCACATCCCCGTATCCGTAGGCTGTCGAAAATCCCGCTTGTTGGGACGGCGGCGCTTGCTGCGTTGATCGCCACGAGCGTCGCCTGCTTCACGGCCACGCCCCAGGTTGCCCAGGCGGCAGACGCGCCCGCAATCACCGATATGACCGAGCAGGATTATCAAGCCCTGGGTCTGGGCACGAGCGAGGACATTCCGGCCGATACCATTGGCCCCTATTCCACTGATACCCCCACGACGTTTGCCACGCGCAGCGAGGTCTATATGGCAGCTAACGGTAGCCATGGCAATCGCTACACTCTGCGCGACAAGCTCGAGAACGTCGAGCGCGGTGACATTGGCGGCAGCAGCAAACTCACCGATGGCTATGGAAGTGTGTGGGGCGCCGCAAAGTTCTGGCAAAACGTCAACAAATTCGATACGAACAGCGATCTCTACAAGCATAGCGACTACGGTGGCGGCACCTGGTCGTACCTAAGCAACAATGAGTCCTCAACAGTACTCGCCAACGACAACAACGGTTTCTCGGGCATTCACGCCACGAGTGTTGAGTTCTGCAGCGACGCCAGCACGGGCAAAAAGAGCCGCGTTGCCGAGCTCCGTGCCTACGGCGACAGTTCCTCCACGACGATTGACGGCAAGTCATACGCCGGAAAGGTTGAGCTGGTCCTCTACTCGTTTAGCAACGGGCGTACGCGCACTCTCGACACACACCTGCCGGTGACGGTCAACACTAATATGATGTACGAAGGCCGTTTTAAGTACCTGGATGCCGGTTACCTGCAAGAGCACGACGCCGTCTTTGATGTCGAGGCGGGCGATGTCGATGGCGACGGCGTCGACGAGCTTTTTGTCTACGCGGGCTGCTATGTCGACGAGAACGGCGTGCGCAAGGCTGTAGTCGACATGTATGACTTGGAGGGCGGCAACTGGAAGCAAAGCGTCGTCAAGATCGATGCCGGTAACGCCGCGGACTACACCACGCACAACAAGGGCGGGAACGACTCCTGGACGCAGCTTCAGTCAGCTCCTGTCGTTTCGCTAGCGGCCGGCGACCTCGATCGCGATTTTTGCGATGACCTCGCCATCGTGGTCTCGGCACCCTACGGCAAGAAGAATATTGATAAGTCGACGCATTGCGAGCTGTTTTCGTGGGATGCATCCAAGGGTGCGCTCGTCCATGTCGATGCTCTGGGCGACGCGGGCGCAATCTCCCTCTCCGCGAACGGCAAGACCATGGTCGCTGCGAATGCGACGTTCGGCACGTTTGCCGCCTACGATGAAGAAGGAAAGAAGACGGGTGAAACCGTCACGGGCCTTATTCTTGCGGGCTATGACTGGCAACGCAGCGCTTTTGATTACGGCGCTTCTGACGGCAGCAAGGGGCTGTACGGCGCGCTGTACCGCTACGCGTATTTTGACTCGGAGTCTGGCGAGTTCAAGCTTTCCGATTGCAAGGAATACAGAGACGGGCTCCTCGCCTCCTATGGGCTGATGCATGTGCCCAACAGCGCATGGAAGGATAGCGCTCAGGATAAGCGCTATCCGTGCACCTTGGCGCCTATTGCCCTTGCCACTGCCAACCTTGACGGCCTGTCCGAGCAGCTGGCGGTCGACGAGGTGCTCGTGGGCGGCGATGTGTTCCGCGACTTTGCCTGCAACACGGCACAGAGCGGGGCTCAGGGCTTGGGGTCCATGGTCGGAACCATGAGCATGAGCGGTCAGCAATACAACAGCAGCAACAAGCATGACCACAAGGGTATAGAGCAGGTGTGGATCAGCGACGTCAAGGCGGGCAGCGTCTCGGGTTCGGACCGCTATAACGAGAGCTTTATCGCCGTGGTGGGCAAGCACCGCGACGAGGACCTGCGCAAGAACGATGACTACTATTGGATGACCGCCTCGCATTTTTCGCTCGACGAGAACGGAAAGGTGCGCCGCGGCGAGGAGCAGGTGATTAGCGAGAGCAACCGTCGCGGCACTACCTACGGCACATTTATCTCGCTCGCGCTGCCCGATGTCGACAACGACAGCGTCAAGATCACGTACAAGGACCGCTACAAGGTCTATACCAACCCGCGCGTGCTTGCCGTGCTGCAGGATGCGCCCTATGTTGAGGATCTGGAGCAGGCATGCGGCTATCTGGTGTTGGGCGGCACGTCATACGGAGAGGAAAAGGGCACGGGGACATCCCAGGGCTATACCATTGGCGCCGAGTTGGGCGTTGCCGTCGAGGTGCAGACCGGTCCGCCCCTGGTCGCGATGAATGCTTCAGTCGATTTTGCCGCCGAGGGATGCTATGACTACCGGAGCGAGCGCACGGTCAGCGCAAGCGTAAGCTATGAGTCGCATGCCGGCGAGGGTGACAAGGCCGTGCTCTACACGATTCCGATGGTCTATTACGAGTATGAGATCGAAAATGAGGAAACTGGTGGCAAGGGCGTGATGGCGGCGTCCGTGTCGCTCGGCGCGCAGACCTCGGTCGTTAATGTCGAGGCCTATGACCGCATTGCCAAACAGCACAATATGACGCCGCTCAGCTACTTTTTGACCAACCGGTCGGGAGAACCCGGAACCTATCAAACGACGCTCAACGGCGAGACTCCCGTTGGGGATTCCTTTGGCCTGGGCAAGCCTGGCGTAACGCGCGCCTACACGCACGATGGGTTTAACGGCGCCGCCGCGCAGTCGGGGGCGAGCATTGAGCAGACCATCGAAGTCGAGGAGGGCAAGGAGCAGGAGCTCGAGCTCGGCTTGACGCTGAACGGCAGCGTTGTCATGGGCGCGAAGCTCGCAAAGCACGAGTTGTTTGGCGGCCTGTGCTTTGGTGCCAACGCCGGCTTTACTACGGGTAACTCCTCGAGTGAATCGACCGAATACGGCGGCACCGTCGACAACCTGCCCGAGGCCGCGCAGAGCAAGTACGGTTTTGTGTGGCGTCTGGGCGTCAACGCGGTGGATGTCGACAAGTTCGAGGCAGACTCGGGCGACAAGCTCGGCACCAAGGACACCGACCAGTTCTGGATCGTGGGCTATGACGTTAAGGACGTCGAGATGCCCGACGCGCCGGCCGTGACGGGCTTTACGGCAAACGCCGTCGATTCGACCAGCGTTACGTTTAGCTGGGACGATGTACTCGCAAACAAGAGTGGTTTTAGCTACGGCGTGGGCATGCTGCAGAGCAATGCGGCGGATGCGGTCGTCAATAGCTGGAAGATTGCCGACAACACGCAGACCTCGCTCAAGTGGGATGGGCTGCAGCCCAATACGGAGTATCGATTCGCCATCGCCGCCGTTAAGAATGGATCCACGACCGAAACAGGTATTCGCTCGGCAATCATCACGGTCAAGACCATGCCCGATGGCATGACGATGACCGTGAGCGGACCTGCGGCGGATACAGCGGAGAGGTCGGCCCTCGAGTATGACTCTTCGGTCGAGTGCTCGGCGGGAGACAAGCTGACACTCTCGGCGATCGGCCATGTGACGCAGCGCAATGCCGACGGCAGTGAAACGGAGCTGGCGCCGTCATATATGTGGTACCGCAAGGGCCGCGGCGAGACAGAGTTTAAGCTCGTGGGTGCCGATGGCAACCTCGCGGCTGGAACGGCCTCAAAGCTCGAGATTGACCTGACCGCAGACGATGACGGTGCGCAGTATTACTGCCACGTGGGATACAACGACGTGGGCCTCGACACCGGCACGACGCTCGTGAATATCGAGGCCGAGGAGACGGCGCCCACAACGGTGAACGCCACCCCGATCCGCACGCGCCGTCTGTTCTCACAGGCAAGTGCGGGCGCCAAGAAGTTCCTGGACCATACGCTGGTAAACACCGCCGGCCCAACCGATTCCGAAGGCTCAAAGGACCCCGAGACTCCTGAGACCCCGACGAACCCGGACAAGCCCAAGTCCGACAACGGAGCTAAGACCGACACCAAGGTCAAGACTACGACCACAGCGAAGAACCTCGCAAACACCGGCGACCAAACATTCGCCCTAGTCGCCACCGCAGCAGCAGCGGGAGCAACGCTCGTAGTGATAGCCCTCATCATGCTGATCAAGCGCCGCAAGACCCACTAGTAGCCAGTCGAACATATCGACAACCCAAAAACCCGGGTAGCCAAAAAACAGGCCACCCGGGTTTTCTGTTGAGTGGAGACTCCGCAAGCGGAAACTGCATCCCACAATTAGCGCCCGGAACGGGACACATTTTCCGTCAAGCCCTCATCCGGAAAATCCATCCCAGTTTGAGCGCCCAGACCGGGACGCACTTTCCCAAAGGGTCCTCAACGGGAAACTGCGTCCCATAATTAGGCCGAGAAATGGGATGAACTTTCCCAATGAGAGCCAACCGGAAACCACGTCCCAGAATCAGCCCCCAAAGTGGGACGCACTTTCCCAACGAGCCTCAACCGGAAAATATATCCCGGAATCCAGCTGAATAGTGGGACACACTTTCCCAATCGGGTCCCAAGCAGAAACCGCATCCCATTCCAGACAAGAATTCCGGGACACACTTTCCGCAAACAAAGAAGGCCACATAACGTGGCCTTCAACTTATATATGTTCGGCGATACACCCAAGACAAGCCACGCTCCAACAACAGGGCGTCTGTCCGGGCGGAGGTATGTAAGGTTCATCGCGAGTTCCGCACGCAAAGGAGGCCACTTAATGTAGCCTCCGTCTTGCGCAGGACTGTCCGAGCAGGGAACCTTACATTCCGCGCCGCCGGGCAGACGAACCAGTTAAGACGCGCCGTTACTTGATCTTGGTCGTGCCCGGCGCCAGGTTGGGGTCGGTCTCGTTGGCCTCGGTCTGGAAGTGCTCGGTGTACACGTTCTTGCCGTCGCGGAACATCTCGTAGTACTGCATCTTGGCGTAATCCTCGCGCGCCTTGGTGGCGGCTGCTGCGGCGGCGTCGTCACCGGTGACGTTGGAGGAGAGCGCCCAGCGCAGGCTGGCGTCCTCGTAGCCGACCGAGTTGATAGCAGGCAGCGACTCGCGCAGCGTCATGTGCGCTTTCTGGTAGTCGGTCAGCGGTGCGCCGATTAGCTGCATCAGCTGGGTGGACAGATAGTTGGTGGACAGGTCGTCGACCTCGCTCGTCTGGTCGCAGCCGGCAACGTCGTAGTTGGCCCAGATGATGTAGTCGGTCTGCCACAGACGTTCCTGGTGCGTGGCATCGTCCTCGCCGGTAAACCACTTATCGTTGAACTTGGACGGGAAGAACGGCTGATGGTCGCCCCAGAACACCACGACTACCTTGCGGTCGAGCTTGCTCAAGGCGTTGAGGAAGTAGCGCAGCGCCTGATCGGACTGCTCGATGCACGAGACATACTCGTCGACATCGGACAGCGTGCCGTCCTCGACGGTCTTGGCGTCCAGGTCGGTCGTGTCGATATTCAGATGCATCTGCTTATCGACCGGCAGCAGGCCCGTGTCGTAGCCCGAGTGGTTCTGCATGGTCACGTCGAAGATAAACTGAGGATCGGCGTTCTGGTCGAGCAGCTCAAGAATCTTGTCGTAGGTAGCCTGGTCGGTCACCATCCCGCGCAGGGTATCGGCGCCCTGGAAATCGTTGATGGACAGGAACTGGTCAAAGCCAAAGTCCTTATAGACGTTTTCGCGGTTCCAGTTGGTGGCGTGGTTGGGGTGCATGGCCGTGGTGGAATATCCGAGCGACTTGAACTGCTCTGCCAGGTTCCCGGTCGTCTCCATGTTGTAGATGGTGTACGGATACACGCCCGAGCCCAGGTTGGCCATGGAGTTGCCGGTCATAAACTCAAACTCGGTATTGGCGGTGCCGCCGCCGTAGGCGCTCACGTAGAGCTTGCCGCGGCTGAGGCAGTTGGACAGGTTCTTAAAGTACCGCGGGCCTTCGTAGCCGGCGCGCATGTTCTGGTAGATCGAAAGGTCTGAGAAGGTCTCGTTCATGATGGCGATGACCGTGGGCTTCTCGCTATCGAACTGCTCCTCGGCGGCGGCGCGCTCGTCGCTCTTGGCCGCGTCGGACTTGTCGTAGGCCTTGGTGTACTTTTTGAGCGTGGCCTTGGCATCGTCGACGGAGTAGTCGGCGGGTTTGGGCGGCTTGATAGACTGCGCCGCACTAATAAAGGCAGGCAGATAGCCCTCGCGCCAGTAGCTCTCGAGCGGGCGCCAGGTGTAGACGGTGATGCCGAGAGTGTTGTAGTAGTCGATGAGCGTGACATGCGCGGTCACGCCACCTAGGCACAGCACGGCGACGAGCAGGTTGGTGAGCAGCATGCGCTTGGCGTTGGCGGCACCCTTCTGACGGTGCGGTGCCACCAGGCCGGCGTACTCGCATAGCAGCATGGCGATGGCGGTAAAGCCCATGGATAGCACGCAGAACAGCGAGATCGAGAAGGTGTAGCCGGTGCCGGCGACCGCAGCGGCGGTGGAAATGGCCGAAAGGTCGCCCGGCTGGATGGGCATGGATTTAAACGTGATGACGAAGAACTCGGCAATGCCCAGGACAAAGAGGGCAAAGGCCAGGACCGCGGGAGCTGCGCCGTGGCGCTGGAACAGGAAGAACAGGCCGACCATGAGCGTGGTGATGATGGCCCACTCGAGCAGGATGCACAGGGGGTAGACCCAGGTAAAGTCGTGGTTGGACGAGACTTCCATGCCCAGCAGCGCAAAAACGCCGGCGAGCAGCAGGCACAGGACGGCGGCGACGAGCGGTTTGCCCACAAAGGCGCCGCGCAGGCGGGCGAGCTTGCCGGTGGGGGCGGGGGCATCGGTAGCAGCGAACGCAAAGACGCGCGGGGTGATGCGGTCGCGGGCGATGCTGGCCCAAGCGCAGCCGGTGAGGATGGCGTTGGTCAGGATGAGCATCACAAAGGCGAGCGGCTCGTTTTGCGCGACGAGGCCAATAGCGCCCCAAATGGTCAAAAAGAGCTGGAACAGGCCGAAGGCGACGCTCCAGGCGAAGGCGCCCTTGGCAACGGTGCCCGACTGAGCGCGAATGGCCTTGGCCTCGCGCAAAACAAGGTAGACGGTCGCCGCAAGACCGACGAGCGAGATGGCGGCAGCGAACATGCTGAGACTCCTCACAAACTTAAAACCTACGAAAGCGGGGGTTTACCCGATTGTTACCTAAATATGCGCTGCATTTGCGGGCTGCGCACAACAACCAGCCATATTAACGCGCATGTGCGGCGGTGTGGCGCAATGTAGTGGTGACCTGCGCGATAATGGACGGGAATTACACGGAAACGTAAAGGCTTCTTAAAGAAATGGCGAGGATAGAGCTATGGGCGAGCAGGTTTGTATGACGGGTGCCGAGTGCTGCGGCGGAGCTGCGGGCGTGGATACGAACGGCTACCCGGTCGAGACCACGGGCAATGCGGTGCTGGACATCTTGGAGCATCGCTCGTCTACGCGTGCCTTCGCGCGTGATGACGACGACCGTCCCGTGGCGGTGACCGACGAGCAGCGGGCGGCGATTCTGCACGCGGCGAGCCGTGCGCCGTCGGCGGGTGCCATGATGATGTATTCCATCGTGAGCATCCGCGAGCAGGCTACGCTCGACCGCCTGGCCGACCTGTGCGACCACCAGCCCATGATCGCCAAGGCGCCCTGGGCACTAATATTTGTGGTCGATTATGCCAAGTGGATCGATCTGTTTGAGCATGTGGGTTGCTTTGAGCCCGAGTTTGTAGAGCGTACGGGCAAGTCGCCCCGTCGTGCACCGGGTCTGGGCGACTTTGCCATTGCGGCGCAGGACGCCGTGGTCGCCGCGCAAAACGCCGTGGTTGCCGCCGAGGCCCTGGGGCTGGGGAGCTGCTATATCGGTGATATCGTCGAGAATGCCGAGGAAGTTGCCGAGCTGCTCGATCTGCCGCCCTATACCATGCCGCTGTCGATGCTCATCATCGGCACGCCCCGTAAGGAGCGTCCGGCGATCGCGCACCCCGTGGTGAACCTGGTGCACGAGGAGCGCTACTGCCGTGCGGATGCCGCGACTATGGATGCGCAGGTGGCCGAGATGGATGCGATGTTTCGCCCGCATGCCCGCGAGGTGGGCGAGCGCGTGGTGGATATCTACACCCGCAAACACACCAGTCCCTTTATGGCCGAGATGAGCCGCTCCATGGAGTGGGGGTTCAAAAACTGGCTCGGAAAATGACGGATGTGACAAAGGGACAGTCCCTTTGTCACATTCCATATCGCCGCGGTGGCCTAAAGGCCGTATAAATGTTTATCTAGCTGGGAAAACAGTGCCATTCAAACATAGGACGATTACCTATAATTCCTTCGAACATTAAAGTTGGGAGGAAACCGGCTTATGGAACAAAAGGCCAAGGAGGCAGCCTCGCACGCTGCGATTCCTGTGAGCATCTCGGCGATGCT
>JAIHVJ010000212.1 GCA_022720335.1 Collinsella sp. | reverse complement strand
GGATGCGGGCATGACGGATCAGGAGTGCTACGAGCTGCTGGCGACCGACGGCATGCTGGTCAAGCGTCCGCTGCTGGTGGGCGACGACTTTGCGATTCCTGGGTTTAAGGAAGCGGCCTGGACCGAGGTGCTGCTGTAGTGGCTGCGGAAAGTGCGTCCCGTTTTGAGCTCGGATTCCGGGACGCAGTTTCCGGTTGAAGGGGCTAGCGGAAACCGTATCCCAGTTTGAGCGCGAAATCTGGGATACGGTTTCCGTTTGGGGCCTCTAGGGGAAAGCGCGTCCCGTTCTGGACGTAAATTCCGGGATGAGCTTTCCGGTTGGCGGGCATGCGCACTATCCCGGCTGGCGGGCATATGCGCTAATCCTCAAGCTGTGCCCATTCGTGCGGATCGTAGACCTTTACGTGCTTGTTGGGCTTGCCGCTCCAGTACTCTTCGTCCATAAAGGGCAGATATGCCTGAATGCCGGGGCAGATAAAGGGAATCCGCTGCTGTTGCAGTCGCTCGCGCTGGCGCTGCTCCAGGTGCGCCTCGGATATGACGGTCGGCATGCCGGACAACTCGACCAAGCTAGCCTGGATGCGCTTGAGGTCGGGGAGCCCTGCGTGCCATGACGTCCGCATGATCAAAAAGGATGCACGGCGGTATTTTGCCTGCATCACCGTGATGGCGGGGCGCAGTGTGGGATGGATTTTGTCCCGTTCGGGCCAAAGATCAGCAGCGATCTCGAGCCCCAGGGTCTCCCATAGGTAATCAAGCTCTTCGTCCATGGTGCCTCGATATCTACGTGATCATTGATACTTCGATTGTGTTGCCTGGTGCTATCGTTTTCACGGTAGAATCTGCCAACGGTTGACGGCTACCGCTCGCGGCGTTTTGCCCTTCGTGTACAGCGGTTGGCTTCACAGGTCCTTCACGGGTTGGACTAAATTAGGCCAATTTGACTGAATTTAAAAAAAGTCAAAATTGGGGCTTGCGTCACGGCGAGACTTCCCGTATATTTCTTTCTTGCGCAAAGGCACAGCCGAGCGCAGCGATGCAGTCATTGGGATGTCGTCTAATGGCAGGACAGCGGATTCTGGTTCCGTCAATGGGGGTTCGACTCCCTCCATCCCAGCCATTGCATTTGCTACATATGGCCCGTTCGTCTAGCGGTTTAGGACGCCGCCCTCTCAAGGCGGAGATCACCAGTTCGAATCTGGTACGGGCTACCAAAATTGAACGCCCGGGCCTCGTAAGAGACCCGGGTTTTGTGTATTGACCGATGTTTAAGGCGTGCGTTGAGTCTGCCGCCCGGACCGAGGAGTTGTCATGGACCTGCCTATCAGCTTGGAAGACATCACGTATGCCGAGAACTATCTGGCGCAGGGCGACCTGGCTACGGCGACGCCGCTGCTGGAGCGTCTGGTGGAGCTCGCCGAGGAGTATATCGACGCTGAGTGCAAGACGGAGGAGAAGCGCCAATACTTTAGCTTCGATAGCAAGTTTGAGCGCTTGGCCTATCGCCGCGTGGAGAAGGATCCGCGCGAGCTCGTGCAGGTCGAGGTGCCGTTTGACCGCCTGTACTCTGATATGGCGTTTGCCTACATTCGCCAGCAGGATTATGTGAGCGCTCGTAATGCCCTGATGCAGGCTGTGCGTTGGGACCCCATGAACTGCAACTATCGCTTGGATTTGGCCGAGCTGTTCCGCGCACTCGAGGACAAGCAGGAATGGGCATCGCTCTCGTTCTCGGTGCTGGAGCGTGCAAGCGATGGCAAGTGCGCCGCCCGCGCTTACGCCAATCTGGGTCAGTACTTCTTGGAGCCCGAGACCGAGAACGCTTCGGCTGCCGTGGGCTGCGCGCGTCTGGCGCTGCGCCTGGCGCCCAACGATGCGCATACGACGCGCCTGCTCAACAAGATCCATACCACCTATCCGGATGCCGCCGATGAGAGCGACGAGCACGTGATGGGTGAACTGGCCCTGCAAGGCGTTCCGACCTCGCCTTCGGCCGAGATTGCCATCTGCCTGATTATGTGCGCGACCGATGCTGCAAGCGACGGCGACAAGCAGGAGGCGACGCGCCTGACGGTACGTGCTCGCGACTTGGTGGGCGAGGAGGCCTGCGCGGCGATTATCAAACTGGTGCGCGAGAGCGATGCCGAGCTCAATGCCGAGCGCAAGGCAAAGCGCGAGGCTGCGGGCTCAAACGCCGATGGCGCCAAGGAGGCCGGCGATGCCCAGTAAGCGCGAGCGCAAACTCATTTCCAAGAATCGCTCGGCACATCACGAGTACTTTATCGATGAGACGTTTGAGTGCGGTATTGAGCTGAGCGGCACCGAGGTCAAGTCGATTCGCGAGCGCGCCTGTCAGATCACTGACACTTTTGCGCTGATTCGTGGCGGCGAGTGCTGGCTCGTCGGACTGCATATCCACCCTTATAGCCATGGTGGCGTGTGGAATCGCGATCCCGACCGTCGGCGTCGTCTGCTGCTGCACCGCAAGGAGATCGACTTTCTTGACGGCAAACTTCGCAACCGTGGTTATGCGCTGGTTCCGTTGGAGCTCTACTTTAATACGGACGGCCGCGTAAAGCTGCTGCTGGGTCTGGGTCGCGGCAAGAAGCTCTACGACAAGCGCGAGGACATGGCCAAGCGTGATGTCCAACGCGAGATCGACCGCGCCCTTAAGGAACGCAACCGCTAGGCACTCTGTAAGTTGCGGTGGAATACGGACTGTTTTGCCTGTTTGAGGGGCTATTCAGTCCCTATTTCACCGCAACTGCGGGCGTCTCATCTTTCTTACTGTTCTGA
>JAIHVJ010000211.1 GCA_022720335.1 Collinsella sp. | reverse complement strand
AGCTGGGGTTGGTAAAGAGCGCGCAACGCAGCCCTGCGTCCTGTACGGCCTGGAGCGCGGCGTGTGCGCCCGGCATGGCGTGGGCGTTAATGACATCGTCGTTCTTGTACGGAAGAACTTCGCGGTCATAGTAGGTAAACGCCTCGTAGATGAGGGGATCGGAGAGGCGGATCCCGCATCGGCGCTCGACCTCTTCTTGGTAAAACTCAAGATTGGTGCGGTTGTCCGTGCCGCTGCGGCGATTGGCGTTGAGGTCGACTAGGATGGTGCCGAGGCGTGCCATCGTGCCACCGCGGCTGCGGCGCCCGATATCCGCGAGCATCGAAGAGACATCCTTAAAATAGCGAAGGATGAACGCGTTGAGGTTGATGCTGAGAAGCGTCTCGTCCATATCGAAAACGACTGCTTTGAGCACGCGGGCACCTTTCTCGAAAAATCGATCTAGAATCGTTGGCTCCGGATACTTTACCCCAAAGCCGAATGCCTAGCTGGTTATCGTCAAGTTGCGGAGACGTGTGTTCATAAGATTACGAAAAAGTCTCCACACGAGTAAAAAATCGCAGTTCACGCTTGAAATCGAACTCATTTCCCCGTAACCTATACGAACGTGATTGCATAAGCGTCACATTAGTATCTGTCGGCTCCCGAGTGTTCCTAAACGTTGTGTGCTTGTCGCACCCTTCTGTAGGTCCTAGCAATCGGGGCCCCGTAGTTCGAAAGGGGTCCACCTTTGAGTGAGATTCAGAACTCGTCCATTTTCTCTCTTGACGATGTCAACGAGGAGGAGATGAACAACCTCATCGACGGTACGATTACCGACTTTGATGAGGGCGATCTCGTTAACGGCACTGTCGTTAAGATCGAGCATGACGAGGTGCTCGTTGACATCGGATTCAAGTCCGAGGGCGTTATCCCGGTCCGCGAGCTGTCCATCCGCAAGGACGCTAACCCTGCAGACATCGTTGCACTCGGTGATCCCATCGAGGCTCTGGTTCTCCAGAAGGAGGACAAGGACGGTCGTCTGGTCCTGTCCAAGAAGCGTGCCGAGTACGAGCGTGCTTGGAACCGCATCGAGGAGAAGTTCAACTCCGGCGAGAACGTCGAGGGCGAGGTTATCGAGGTTGTCAAGGGCGGCCTGATCCTCGACATCGGCCTGCGTGGCTTCCTGCCTGCTTCCCTCGTCGACCTCCGTCGCGTCAAGGACCTCACCTCTTACATGGGCACCCGCATCGAGGCCCGCGTCATCGAGATGGACCGTAACCGCAACAACGTCGTCCTCTCCCGTCGCGTCGTGCTCGAGGAGTCCCGTAAGGCCGAGCGCTCCGAGATCCTGTCCAAGCTCAAGTCTGGTATGCGTCTCCAGGGCACCGTTTCCTCCATCGTCGACTTCGGCGCCTTCGTCGACCTCGGCGGTATCGACGGCCTCATCCACATCTCCGAGCTCTCCTGGAACCACGTCAACCATCCTTCCGAGGTTGTCAAGGTCGGCCAGGAGGTCGAGGTCGAGGTTCTCGACGTCGATCTCAACCGCGAGCGCATCTCCCTGGGTCTCAAGCAGACCACCGAGGATCCGTGGCGCGCACTGGTCAAGAAGTACCCCGTCGGCGCTATCGTCGAGGGCACTGTGACCAAGCTTGTCCCGTTTGGCGCTTTCGTCGACCTGGGCGAGGGCATCGAGGGCCTGGTGCACATCTCCGAGATGGCCAACAAGCACGTCGACCAGCCTTCTCAGGTCACCCACGTGGGCGACAAGGTTCAGGTCAAGGTCATGGAGATCGACCTCGACCGTCGTCGTATCTCTCTGTCCATGAAGTCCGCTGCTGAGACTCTGGGCGTCGAGATCGAGGTTACCCCGCTTCCTTCCGAGAAGAAGGACGAGGAGACCGACGCCGAGTAAATCGGTTTGACGATCACTTGTTTTAAGGGATCCGTCCGCAATGGACGGGTCCCTTTTTGCTTTCGCTGCTGATGCACGCGATGCTACCCGGGCTGTCCACAGGCTATTGGGTTGTCGGTGAATGAAAAAATGCCGACATCCCGCCTCGGGGAGGAGGCGGGAACGCACCGAGTAGACGGAGGGGTGCGGAGCGCGGTCGCGTCTCGACTGACGACATTGCCCATCGACAACCCAATTGTACTGCATGGCGTGGTTCTTGGTTTATCGTGTCGAACGCTTGTGTTGTGCCATTGCCTGCGGCAACGGTGTGCTACACTCTTGCACTGCTGAGTGGGCCAGACGGTCGCGCGATGTGCTGTTTGCAGTACGCGTGAGGAAAGTCCGGGCTCCAGAGGGCGGGATGCCGGCTAACGGCCGGGCGGAGTGATCCGACGGAAAGCGCCGCAGAAAAGAAGACTCCCACCTGCGCCGCAAGGCGTAAAGGGAAAAGCTGAAACGGTGGTGTAAGAGACCACCAGCGTCGTGGCAACACGGCGGCTTGGCAAGCCCCATCCGGAGCAAGCGCGAATAGGAACGCTATGGGCCGGCCCGGTCCGCGTTCGGGTAGCGTGCGTGGAGCTGCACGGTAACGTGCAGACAAGATAAATGACCGTTCACGACAGAACCCGGCTTATAGGCCCACTCAGCAACTATGTTGACGCTGCGACGGCGTCAGCTGGCCGATTTGGCGCTCATTCGTCGGTCGCCGCCATAAGGCGTGCTCCCTCCTCTTTCGGGCCAAATCGACTCAGCTGACGCCGTCTCGCTCATATGACCCAATCCGCTGTCAAGAGCCACAATGGCCCCGCCGACCGCCTGCAATCGGTCGGCGGGGCCTGCCGTTGAACCCGTCCCGGTCCG
>JAIHVJ010000210.1 GCA_022720335.1 Collinsella sp. | reverse complement strand
ATTCCAACGACCGCTTGCTTCGACATGGCTCTCCTCTTATTGCAAGCCCATCGCACGCGGCAACGGGCATCCTCGTTCCACACTGGATGATACAATTTACAGGCCGGCGGGCGAAGCGGGCCCTATCCCCCGACCGAGCTCATCACCCCGCGTTGCCGCGCGGCGATTTTCGTAGGTTCGCGCCTTGCGAAAGCCGGCACCTCCCCTTTTTGTCTGCCCGGGCTCATCTGGGGCAGTAACAACGCGAGCCCCACAACGACGCGTTTTACCAAAAATGGCCCCACCCGGGGCCATTTTCATTTAGATGGAGTGTTGGCATGCGCCTGGGCGCTTATGCCTCGCGCAGCCAGTCAAACGCAATGCGCGGCGTGCCGTCCGACACATATACGACACCGGCGCGCTCGAACCCCGCCTTGGCGATGGCGCCCTGCATAGGCAGGTTGTCTTGATGCGTGTCGATGCGCAGGTGATCGGCACGCTCCTTGGCAAAGGCAAACATCGCAGCCGCGATACCGTGCACGGTGCCATCGGACGCCACGCGATGCAGCACGGCGTACGGAGCGTCGCTGCGCCATTGACCATCCTCAATTACGTCATAGCACTCGTCCGGACCCGGTAAAAAGGCAAACGTCGCCACCACGCGGCCGTCGACTTCGCACACGTAACTGCCACCGGCAGCGATATCGGCAGACAGCTGCTCGGCAGAAGGCGTGCCCTCGGGCCACTGCGTGGCGTTGCCATGCGCGCGCATAAAGGCGCGGGCCGCGTCATAGATAGCCATGACGGCGGGAATGTCGGTATCGAGGGTTTTTCTGATCATCACGCGGCGACCTCACGTTTATTGGTATCACTTTGATTGAGCAATGATACCAACGTTTGAAGAAGGGCGCGAAGCAGATGGGAAGCAAAAAGCGAGCCGCCTGGTCAAAGGCCAAAAGCGAGTTTTTAGGCGCTGCTACCGGCGGCGATATGAGCGACCTGTTTGCACACGAGGACGAGCGCCGCGACGCCCTGGACGCCGAGCGCGATGAGGCCTGGCGCTACAAGTCGTGCGAACGCAAAAACCGTTACGACACGCGCGCCGAGGCCGAGGCAGTTATGGCCGACTGCGAAAACCGTGGGCGGCGCGGTTTGGCCTGCTACAAATGCGAATACTGCGGTGGCTGGCACCTGACGTCGCACCCTTGGAAATAGGCGCCGCATCGGCACGGCACTGACGGAGAGCCAGCCATCGCACGCAAGCTACGGACGCGGCGGCACCAAAACATCGTAACGAACGGCCTTGCCCGCAAGTTGATAGCTCGGCTTAACGCCGGCAAGCAGCGGGCCCTTCACCGGCCGCTTGATAACGACCTTGCGCGGATGCACCGCAAGCGCTGCCTGGACCAGCACCTCCTCATCGGTACACGGCTGTTCCAAATGGTGCAAGAGTTGGAACTTCTTTTTCACCGCCGCACTTTTGGTGCGCTCGGGAAACATGGGGTCCAGATACACCACGTCGGGGGCGGCAAGCTCGCCCCGCCCGATCAACTCAGCTACATGGCGAAGACCGGCAATGCTGTCCTCGCCCGCATGAAGGCGCATGCGCGACACGGCAACCGCAAGCGCCGGATCGTCTGCCGCGCGATCCAAGGCATCCTTGAGGAGCGCCGCAATCACGCAATCCTGCTCGTACAGATCGACGGTAAAGCCCGCGGCCGCCAACAGCAGCGAATCCTCGCCAAAGCCTGCCGTGGCATCAATCGCCCATGGGCGCTCGATGCCTTTTACGCGCGCAGCCTTTACCAGCAGCTCTTGCTGCAGACGGCCTTGCTTGAGTCGTGGCAGCATGCGGGTAAAATCGGCACGCAGCTCCATCGTGCCGTCGGTGAGCGTGAGGCCCTCGGACTTCCCGATCAGCTCAAGCCCCGCGGCCCGAGCAACAGAAAAGGGATCGACGACGCCCATGGGTACTCCTTAATAAGCAAAACGAATACGTGAGCGCCGTTTGTGTCGGCACCCCACCGCCCGCTATTGTCCCACATGCGTCATGGCCCACAGCATCCCAATGCAAAGCACCGCCATCAATCCCGTGCACACAGCAGCGATCACGGAATCACTCATGCGCCTTCCCAACGACCGCGCCTCACGTACCTGCTCTGCTCCGTACATCATGGCTCCTCCTTCGGTCCAACTCTTACCATGGCCCCATCATCGCAGCGCCGCGCATACGCTGCCATCGATTTGACTTACGCCCAGCTTTCCTTTTTGAAAGGTTGGGTTTGGCTGCGCGGGCTCAAAGCGCTTTCAGGCGCACGCATCGCCGCGTTGAACTACAATGTGCTTCACCATATGTGCAGCACATTGGGTGCGCCAAGTTGGCGCACTCGTATCGAAAGGACCAGCCATGAGCTTCACTCGCAAGACACTCAAAATCCTTGCCCTCATCTATTTTGTTTTGGGCATCGCCAGCCTGGTTATCGGAATCGCCGGCATCGCGACCGGCAAGCTCGAGTCCACCTACGGACCGAACGCCATGCTCGCCGCGGTCGTGCTTATCGCCAAGGGTCTCATCGACCTCGCCGCGGGCGTTGCGGGCATCAAGGGCGCCAACAAGCCTTCGCAGGTGGATGGCGCGTTTAAGCTCGGCATCATCGCCGCGGTCGCCACGATTGCGCAGGCCGTGCTCACGCTCCCCGCGTTCGGCGGCGACGCCATCAACTATGGTGCCTTTGTCATCGTGGTGTACGACCTGTTCTTTGTTCAGCAGGCACACGACGTCAAGGCCGAGAACAAGGATCGCCTGTAGGCGCTCGCTTCTCATAAC
>JAIHVJ010000209.1 GCA_022720335.1 Collinsella sp. | reverse complement strand
ACGCCCGAGGGCGCCTCTTCCGTTATGGCTGCCTGCCGCAAGGTGACCGATAAGCCGCTGTTCGTGAAGATGGCGCCGGTCAACGTCGCCGAGATCGCCAAGGCCCTCGAAGCCGCCGGCGCCGACGGCCTTTCGGTCATTAACTCCATCCAGGGCATGGCCATCGACGTCCATACCCGCAAGTCCCGCGTGGCAAAGCCCAAGGGCGGCCTTTCGGGCCCGCTGTGCCACCACATCGCCGTGCGCATGGTCTGGGAGGTCGCCCAGGCCGTCGATATCCCCATCAACGGTGTCGGCGGTGTCATGACCGGCGAGGATGCGGCCGAGTTTATCCTGGCCGGTGCCACCTGCGTGTCGGTTGGCATGGCCAACTTCGTCGATCCGTGCGCTTCGCTCAAGATCGCGCACGAGCTCGAGGCCTGGGCCGAGTCCCAGGGCGTAAAGGACATCAACGAACTGGTAGGTGCGTTCGAATGCTAGAGACCGATGCCCGCGACCGCGTAATCGTCGCCCTCGACTGCGATCGTGAGCGTGCGCTCGAGCTCGCCCACGAGCTTTCGGGCCATGCCGCTTGGCTCAAGGTTGGTATGACGCTCTATTACGCCGAGGGTCCCCAGATCGTCAAGACCTTTAAGGACCTAGGCTTTAAGGTCTTTCTTGACCTTAAGTTCCATGATATTCCGCATCAGGTTCGCGGTGCCGCCCGCTCGGCCTCGCTTGCCGGTGCCGACCTGCTCTCGGTTCACGGCTTGGGTTCGGGCGCAATGCTTGCTGCCTGCCGCGAGGGTGCCGAGGAGGCGCGCGACGACCGCGCCAAGCTCGTCGCCATCACCGTGCTCACGAGCATGAATCAGGATGCCTTGAGCGAGATCGGCGTCGAGTCGCCCGTGGCCGAGGAGGCCGCCCGCCTGGCAAAGCTCGCTCAGGCCAACGGCATCGACGGCATCGTGTGCTCGCCGATGGAGGCTCACGACATGCGTGAGCTGTTGGGTCCCGATGCCCTGATCGTGACTCCGGGTGTGCGTCCGGTTGGTGCCGCCCTTGGTGACCAGTCCCGCGTGGCGACGCCTTCCCAGGCTATCGAGCGTGGCGCAAGCCACATTGTGGTGGGCCGTCCCATCACCGGTGCCGACGATCCGGTTGCCGCCTTTGACGCCATCGTCGCCGAGCTGGTCGAAAACGTCGCGTAAAAGATTCCCCTAAGTCACCACTTTTGGGTCTCATTAGCACAAAATAGCCCCTGTGCCTGCGTAAACTTTCCCATCCTTTGTGTGGAATCGCAGGTCAGGGGCTTAACTTTGGGCGCAGTATATTGCACTTTTTGCGGGTATCGTCTAACCTATGGAGCCGCGATTGGGCATTTTGTACGTTCTACGTGCTAAAATGCCAATTATTGAATCAGATATAACCCAACTATTTGGAGGTACGAATGGCACTCCCTCAGCTTACCGATGAGCAGCGTAAGCAGGCTCTTGAGAAGGCTGCTGCCGCACGTCACGCCCGCGCTGAGCTTCGCGAGCAGATCAAGAAGGGCGAGAAGTCCCTCGAGTCCGTGCTCAACTCCGATGACCCCATCGCTTCCCGCATGAAGGTTTCCACCCTCATCGAGTCTCTCCCTGGTTATGGTAAGGCCAAGGCCGCCAAGATCATGGAGGAGCTCGGCATCTCCGCTACCCGTCGCGTTCAGGGCCTTGGCGTCCGTCAGCGCGAGCAGCTCCTCGAGCAGCTGACCAAATAAGTGAGCGCTCAGGATTCCAAGCTCTTTGTGATTTCTGGACCGTCAGGCGCGGGCAAGGGCACGCTCGTCACTCGTGTGCGCGAGCGTCGCTCTAACCTGGGCCTGACGGTTTCGGCTACCACGCGAGCCCCACGCAAAGGCGAGGTCGATGGCGTCAATTACTTTTTCCTGACGCGTGAGGAGTTCGACCGCCGCGTGGCAAACGGTGAGTTTGTTGAGTGGGCCGAGGTCCACGGTAACTGCTACGGCACGTTGGTGAGCGAGGTTCAGTCCAAGCTCGCCTCTGGTTCGTCTCTCATCTTGGAGATCGATGTCCAGGGTGCCCTGCAGGTGAAGGAGCGTTTCCCCGAGGCCGTGCTGATCTTTATCAAGCCGCCTTCGCTTGAGGTACTCCGCGAGCGTCTAGTCGGTCGCGGTACCGAGACGCCCGAGACGATTGAGCTGCGTATGGCAAACGCCGCCGATGAGCTTGCCCTTGCCGACCGCTACGACGACGTCGTGGTAAATGACGATCTCGACCGCGCGACCGATGAGCTCGTTCGCGTTCTCGATATGCATGAAAGGATCTGAGGTCCGTGTCCGTTGTAAAGCCTTGCATTGACGATCTTCTGGAGAAGACCGATCACAACCGCTTCCTGCTCGCTTCGCTTGCCTCCAAGCGCGCCTGCGACATCAATAGCATGCTGCGTGGCCAGCACAACCGCGTGCTTGCCGTCCAGGATGTCGATGACATCACCATCGGGCTTTCCGGTGCCGATACCATTTCGATGGCTATGGATGAGATTATCGACGGCGACATCTCTTACGACGAGGCCCGTTATGAGAAGGCGCTCGGCCACAAGGTTGCTGAAGCCTAAATGGCGGCTCGCGTCTGCCTGGTCCACTATCACGAGGTTGGACTTAAGGGTAAGAACCGCGCACATTTTGAGCATATCCTCATGGATAACATCAAGGCGGCCTTGGCCGCCTTTTCCGTGAATGCCGTGTCTCGAATTTCCGGTTATATCCTCGTGACCTTTAACGAGCATCAGGCCGATGAGGCGGCGCGTGTCATTCGCACCGTTCCCGGCGTTGC
>JAIHVJ010000208.1 GCA_022720335.1 Collinsella sp. | reverse complement strand
TGCTGCTCTGGCAAAACTGACCCCTGCTGAAGTTGCGCATTGTTCGTCGTAGACGGTGTCGCCAACGTAGACGACGTTGCCAGGATTCGCGCCCGTACGTCGGAGATATTCGAGCATGGGTGCGGGCGAAGGCTTGTGCTCGGTTGTGTCTTCGACAAGGATGATGTGTTCAAAAAACTTATCGAAGCCAAGGGGTGCAATTTCGTCTGTGTATTCGTCGCGCGCACGTGAGGAGACGATGCCAAGTTTGCAGCCGTTGTCGGAGAGTGTTGCGATAACTTCGTGCAAGCCGGGAAACACGCTGATGGTGCTTTTAAAGCTGGCGGCAACTTGGCACCAGCGATCCAGCGTTGCCTGTGAGTAGATCCCAAGTTTCTCAAGGGCATCCTTGCCGGGTATGCCGAGGGCAAATTCAAGCTCGTGTCGGGGGAGCGTTTTGCCGGTTTCTTCTTGGACAATCTGGCCAAGCGATGACAGCACGCTTTCTTCTGTATCTGCCAATGTCCCATCAACGTCAAACACGATATAGTCAAAGTACTTCATATAGTAGCTCCTATCCGTTGTTTGCCTGCAAGTTTGATGCAGTGACAGAAGAAGGGCTAGCGGGATTTCTGCCTGGTACTATCGAGATTCTGCCTCGCTGCTCGATAGCTCGAAGGAGCGCATCCCATTTGTTCTTTAAATACCTGGCCAAGATGGCTTGCTGTCGCAAAGCCGCATTGGCGCGCGACTGTCTGGACCGTTCGCGTGGTGTGTGCCAAAAGTTCGCAAGCACGGTTTACGCGGTATGCGCGCAGATATGCCGCCGGGGTCGTTCCTGCGCAAGCTTCGATAATGCGGTAACACTCTCTTTCGCTTACGCCGGCTGCAGATGCTATCTGGGGCACATCTACAGCGGCTGCATAGTTTGCGCGGATAAAGTCCAGGATTGCCTTGAACTGTACGTCGCGGCTGGTCATCCAAGAGGCGTTGTCGGAGGAAAAGAGCGGTTCAGCTTTGGCATAGATCTGAACCCAGAGTTCTGACAGGTTATTTCGAAGCGCCATCTCGTTCTGCGGCTGTTGAAGGTCGTGGTTAAAGGAACTCTTTAGCAAATCGATAAAGGGCATATCGTCGGGGTTGGTGGGCGACCATTTGAGTACATCGAAGCTTCGACATTGCAGTAAAGGATTGATGTAGCGCTTTTGAAGGCGTCCCGCGGGATCGCCGAGCATTGACGGTTGAAAGATATGCAGCATTTGAATGGCTGGTGCCGAATTGGGCGATTGCAGCGTGCTGTGCAAAACGCCGCTGTTGATAAAGCCGGCGGACCCTTCCTCGAAGTGCATGTGCTCATGAGCCGCACGCGTGCGATAGTCAATTGCTCCCTGTTCCATGTAGAAAAGCTCGACTTCGGAATGCCAGTGCCAGGGAACGGAATTGCCCGGATAGCGAGCGAATTCTGCGCGTTCGGCAATATAGGGCCAGTCTTCGGCGGTCTCGGGAAACGCTTCCTCGCGTCCTCCGCGGTGCAATTCTATGTGATCCATGTTTCGCATGGCATCAGTATAAAGCGCGATGGGCTTAGATTGCTCTTGCCTGTTCGGGGAACGCCTTGTCTAGAGATGCTTGGAGCTTTTCGAGCGATGCTCGCAAGTTGTGGCTCTGGTTTGTTGAGCGTTTGGCTTTTGTGGCGGGGGAGTCGAGGAGACTGTTTCTCTGTGTCGGGAGGAAGGAGAAAAGGTTTGCATATTTTAGGGATGGCTGCTGTGTTGCGTCATTGGAAGAATGCATGCTTATGCGGCCTCCTCGATGTCCACCAAAAGGTTGCGCTCGGGGTATGCTGCTAGGCCCCGTGCGTTGGCAGTATTATGCAGCGGACCGTTCAAAGAAGCGCTAAAGAAAGGCTTAACCTGGTTTGATGTAACCATGAAACCGCAGCTCAAGGCTATCGAGTAACACTCTTGAAAGGTTTTGAGCTTAAGGGCTTTCTAAGGTTTGTGGCGCGGGTGTGGTTCGCCTGTGTGGGGCGTGTGGACGGCTCGTTCCTAGCGCTGCGGCTCTGCGGCCCGCACCTGTTCGATGACCTTTTCCATGGTGGCGTCGATGCGGTCCTTTTTGAGTTCGCATTCCCAGATGGTTATGGGTGTCCAGCCCATTTGAGTGAGTGCTGCCACGGCAGCGCGGTCGCGCTCGACGTTGCGACGGAACTTTGCCTCCCAAAACTCAACGTTGCGCTTGGGCTGGCTAGGGTTGCACTTGGGGCAGCGGTGCCAAAAGCAGCCGTTGACGAAGATGGCAATCTTGCGCCCAGGAAAGGCGATGTCGGGCTTGCCGGGAACCTTCCATTCCAGGCGATAGCCGGTGAGGCCCGCTGCGCGCAGGCGCTGGCGAACGAGCAGCTCTGGCTTGGTATTGGCGCGCTTGTTGCCCTTCATGGACTTTTTGATGGCGGCGCGACGGCGGACCAGTTCGCGCTCGTCAGCGGAGAGGTCCGAGGTATCGATGCCGTCGAGCAGACCGGGCTTGGGACGCTTCTTGCTGCGGCGCTTAGGTGCGCGCTTGGGTTTGGTGGCGGGTTTGTCGGCTGTGTTGGGCACGGCGTCATCGGCGGAGCTTGTCTCGAGTCGGTCTTCCTTCAGCTCAATCAGGGCATCGATAAGCCCCTTGTCGGCGGGCATCCATTCCACCGTGGCAAGCGAGGCGCGCGGAATCCAGCGGATATCGAGCTGTCGGTCATGTTTCTGAGGCTCATCGGATTCATCGGCGAGCGAGCAGTAGTAGCACTCCATGGAGAGATGAAAATCGGGGTAGTCATACTCAACGGTATAGAAATCGCGC
>JAIHVJ010000207.1 GCA_022720335.1 Collinsella sp. | reverse complement strand
TTACGCTGAAAGGGGCATCCAAATGAAAAGCGCCTTTATGTCCGAGACCGCCATCATGCGCTCGTTTCTCCCGAGCATCGCCGGCGTCGGCCTGTTCATATTCGTCGTACTGACCCTTGCCAACGCAACGGATGGCGATTCCGGTATGAGCGCCGGCGCCTGCGCCGTCAGTGCCATGTCACCTATCATGGTCATGAACTCACTGGCTGGTTTCGACAATCAAAACGGTTGGGAGCGCTACCGGGCAACGCTGCCCTTCTCGCGCAAAGACATCATCTGCGCACGCTACCTGAGCGTTATTGTCTTCTCCGCCGTCATGGCATGTGCAGCTACGCTTTTGAGTATCGTCGCCATCCCGCTCTTCAACGGCACGGGCATTCCTTCGACAGGACAAACCGTCTTTGAGATCGCAATAGCCTCGGCAGCATCGATGCTCATCTCCCTCATGATGGTGTTCTTGGCACAGCCGCTGTTCTTCCGATTTGGACACATGGAGGCACTGCGCCTATCCGTTGGCCTGTTTGCCCTACTCGGATGCCTTGCCATTGCCACGTTGAGCTCCTCCAACCCCATCAGCAACTGGCTCATGTCGATTGCCGGGGCGAATCCCGATCCTGCCGTCCTTGGCTGTCTGTGTGCAGGAATTGCAGTACTGGCGCTCGCACTATGTGTAATCAGCTGCGCTGTCAGCACCAAGGTTTATCGAGCACGCGATCTGTAATCGACGGCTAAAAAAGCTTAGGTGGTACCCCGCTTATTTTTTCAATGAAACGAGGCGGCATAGCGTCACCACCGCCCTTCACAGCAGGCCGTCTAGTTCTTGGCAACCAAAAAGACACCGTCAGCATATCGAAGGTGAATACTTTTCCGAGAGTGAACGAGTAAAATCAGTGCCCTGTAGCATCGACATTTTTAAGGACTCAATTCCTGCGGTTTTTGTCTAAGAATCCTGCAGTTTTGTTCGAAAAAAGTGTGCATGTTCCAGGGGTCCAGATTTACTCGTTCACTTCGCGGAAAACCATTCAGCTTCGATTCGAGCCTTAACCAAATGCCCTCTCGAACTATGGCCCCTGTCTCACCACAGCGATATCAAAGCTTCATGGCGGGACGGTATCCTCATGTCCATAAAACTCGCAGGATAAACCCATTATCCAAGGAGGCATTTCACCCGTGTCGTGGGTCGCAGCAGCATTTGTGTCGGCTTTCTTTGCCGGCGTCACATCTGTCCTGGCCAAATGCGGCATCAAGCAGACCGACTCCGATGTCGCGACGGCCATTCGCACCTGCGTGGTGCTCGTTTTCGCCTGGGCAATGGCGGGCATTTCTGGATCCATTGGAACCATCGGCAGCATCGAACCCAGATCTTGGCTCTTTCTCGTCCTCTCGGGACTCGCTACCGGTGCTTCGTGGATCTGTTACTTTAAGGCGTTGGGCATCGGAGACGTCAATAAGGTCGTACCGGTCGACAAGATGAGCACCGTACTCGCCGCACTGATCGCCATCGTGCTTTTTGGCGAGACGAGCAACCTTGCGGTTAAGCTCGTGGGAACCGTTGTTATCACCCTCGGCACGTTTTTAATGATCGAGAAGAAGCAGTCTGCCGGACCCGAGCAGCAGCAAGACCGGACCTGGCTCGCTTACGCCCTCGGCGCCGCCGTGTTCGCGGCGCTCACGTCCATCCTTGCCAAGGTTGGCATCGAAGGCGTCGAGTCAAACCCGGCCACGGCAATCCGCACCTGCGTGGTACTGGTTATGGCATGGGCGATCGTGGCAGCCAAGGGAAAACTGGATCAGGTCGCGCACGCTGACCGGCGCGAACTCACATTTCTCGCAACATCGGGCATCGCGACCGGAGCATCGTGGCTGCTCTATTACTACGCCATCGCCACAGGCCAGGTGAGCGTCGTGGTGCAGATCGACAAACTATCGATTGTCGTATCGGTACTATTTGCGCGCCTGGCATTCAACGAAAAACTCTCACGACGCAGCGCCATCGGTCTCGCTCTCATCGTCCTGGGCACTGCAGCGCTCGCAGTTTGGAAGTAGCGCGGCCAGCAGCCGCTACATCCTCACACCTGGCTTGGGATGCCTGTACTGACCGTGGGATGCCGTGCGCTTACCGTGCGAGATGGCAAATTTGGGACAACAGTGCAGGCAACGAAGGCAGGCTGCGCACTCCGGCTTTGTCCAGACGGGAAGGCCGTCGCGCATCTCAATCGCCGCCATGGGGCAGCGCTTAGCGCAGAGGCTACACCCGACGCAGCGGCTAGCATCGACGGCAAACTTGCTCGTCTGCTGCATACGCGGCAGCCCAAACGCATGATACGCGCACGATGCAAACAGGGGCACGCGATGGCGCATCATATTGCCCGTGCGCCGCTCCCGCACCGCCTCGATCACAGCATCAATCTGCGCCTCAGCAGCCCTATTGATACCCTCAACCTTTTGAGGGTCAGACAGGTCGAAAACAGGCGTCCAGGTATCGGGCATCTTGACGCTCATCGCCGCATCTAACTCGAGCCCACGCTCGTGCAGCAGATCGCGGGCGAACTTGGCCGATTGCCCGGTCGTCGAACCGTACGTCGAGACATAGAACGTATAGGGGCGCTCGCCGCCCTTTGCACCGGCAGCAATCGACAGGTCGGCAGTCTTCAAAAACTCGATCATTGGCGTCGGCAAGCCCCAGGCGTATACCGGGGCGACAAACCCCAGCCGACAGGGGCCTTCCATCACAGCAAGGTGAAGGATCTCGGCATCAAAGCGCTCAATCGACACAACCTTGTCGTCTGTCGCCGCTGCAATGCGACGCGCCACATGTTCGCTG
>JAIHVJ010000206.1 GCA_022720335.1 Collinsella sp. | reverse complement strand
CCCGACGCGCTCGGAGCTGGGTCGTACCGTCAAGACGGCGTTTTCGGCAGGCGAGGGAAGCGTCTTTTTGGCGGTGGACTACTCGCAGATCGAGCTGCGCCTGCTCGCGCATCTTTCGGGTGACGAGCACCTGGTGCGCGCCTTTAACGAGGGCGAGGACTTCCACGCCGAGACGGCGGCGCGCGTATTTGGTGTGCCGGTGTCCGAGGTGACTCCCGACCTGCGCAGCCGCGCCAAGGCCGTGAACTTTGGTATCGTGTACGGCCAGCAGGCCTACGGCCTGTCGCAGTCGCTGCATATCTCGATGGCCGAGGCGCGCGACATGATCGATCGCTACTACGAGGCCTACCCGGGCGTGCGCACGTTCCTCGACAATGTGGTGGCGCGCGCCAAGCAGGCGGGCTATGCCGAGACCATGTATGGCCGCAGACGCCATATTCCCGAGCTCAAGGCCAAAAATCCGCAGCTTCGCGGCTTTGGCGAGCGCACGGCCATGAACCACCCCATGCAGGGCACCGCCGCCGACATCATCAAGATCGCCATGGCCCGCGTAAGCCGTCGTCTGGAAGAAGAGGGCTTTGCCGCCCACATGATTCTGCAGGTACACGACGAACTAGACTTTGAGTGCCCCGTCGACGAAGTCGAGCGCCTCACCGCCATGGTCCGCGACGTAATGGAGCACGTAGTAGACCTCCGCGTACCGTTGATCGCCGAAGCCAGCACCGGCATAACCTGGGCCGACGCCAAATAAAGACGCACCAACAACTCCAAAGTAACCAGAACCAGAAGGGGGCTCCTTACCAACAAGGAGCCCCCTTCATTCAATTAAATTCAGCCTAAGTATCTAGGCGCCAAGACGCCATCCAGGCGGCAAGCAAGTCACCCAAGGACCTGGCCGGGCGAGGCGGGTAAGTTTTTCGTAGATTCCGCACGAGCCGGAAAGCACTTAATGTGCTTTCCGAGCGAGCCCAGGACCTGACCGAGCGAAAAACTTACCCGCCTCGCCCGGCCAGGTCCGACGGGCCACGTTAACGAGCCGCCAGGATGGCGTCGATGAGCGTCAGTACGCCCCCGTCGTTGTTACTCGGAATGCGCCACTTAGCATGCGCGTTCATATGCTCCTCGGCATTGTCCACGATAAAGCTGTGACCGACGCGCTCGAGCATGGGGATGTCGTTGTAGGTGTCGCCCACGGCGGCGGCATCGGCGATATCAATGCCGAGCTGCTCGCACAGGTGCGCGACGCCGGCGCCCTTGTCGACACCCAGGTTCATAAAGTCGATCCACTCGCGCCCGGCGTTGGTGACGTAGAGCTTGTCCGAGAACTCGGGGCTATAGGTCTCACGGAAAGCGGGCTCGGCGTCGTAGCCGGGGAAGAAGACCGAAATCTTGTTGGACTCGAAATCAATGCCCTCAAAGGTGTCGACGTAGTTGATCGTGTTGTAGTACACGCTGATCTCGTCGTGGTACTGATGGTCGCGGGCAAGCACGTAGAACTCGTCGTAGCAGCACAGGACGGGAACGGCGCGCGGGTCCTCCGAGGCACGAGCGAGCACCTGCTGATACAGCGCCACATCGATGTTGCTCTTATAGATATAGTTGCCGCGATAGATCACGCACGCTCCGTTGTCGGGACAAAAGGCGAGGCGGTTCTTGATGCTCTCGAACATCTCCTCGAGCTTGGGGGCTGGACGTCCGCTGGCGGGGCAGAACACGATGCCGGCGTCGGCGAGCTTGTCCAGGCGCTCATCAAGACCCTGCGGCAACACGCGCTCGTCGGTGAGCAGCGTCTTGTCCATATCAACGGCGAGAATCTTAATGCTGCCGATATTGGTGTCCGATTCGTAAGTTTGCATAAAAGCGCGCCTTTCGTTTCGAAATTGTTTCAGACGTTATAACCATCAACCAGTAACCGAGCGTATTGTCGCAGGAACGGAGCGTATTTGCACCACGCTTCACAAAGTAATGAAAAAACTTTTCAGAAATTTGAATTTGTCGCTTGTGCTGCGGGCACTTTAGCGTAATATAGCGACCATCGAAAACGGAGACGGCAAAAGAGCCGCTTACCGAGAAAAAGGTACCGTTTACGATATTTGAATTGCGCCCGGCGATAGGTGAAAGGAGAGGCAGATGCAGTTCGTAAAGATCATCACTACTGCAGACAATGCCATCCGACGCCAGCGCGCAATTTCCCGACGACGATAACAATCGTCTCTGTCCGCATGGGGCGAATTGCCTCAACAGAGTCATTTTGAGGTCGTTGGGTTTTAGCACGACATTGCTGCATGTTTCTAGGGCATGTATGTGCTGATTTTTGCTATTTAACCTGATATTGCACGGTATATGACCTTGAAATGACTTGCAACTGACCGATGTTCTAACTAGCTACCAAGGGCGAAAGGAAACAGCCATGAGCAAGGAAAAAGTCGTTCTCGCATATTCCGGTGGTCTTGATACATCCGTATGTGTCAAGTGGCTCCAGGACGAGAAGAATCTCGATGTCGTTTGTGTCTGCGGCAACGTGGGCCAGGAGGAGACCGGCCTGGATGCCAAGAAGCAGAAGGCGCTCGACCTGGGCGTTCTCGATTGCCAGGTGCTCGACCTGCGCGACGAGTTCTCCGATGAGTTCCTGACCAAGGCCATCGCTGCAAACTCCATGTACGAGAACAAGTACCCGCTGCTCTCCGCCCTGTCTCGCCCGCTGCTCGCCAAGAAGCTTGTCGAGGTCGCCCACGAGTTTGGCGCGACCTACGTCGCCCACGGCTGCACCGGCAAGGGTAACGACCAGGTTCGTTTTGAGGCTGCCGTCAAGGCCCTCGATCCCGAGCTTAAGGTCATCGCCCCGGTTCGCGAGTGGGA
>JAIHVJ010000205.1 GCA_022720335.1 Collinsella sp. | reverse complement strand
CTTGAAGCCGCCGCCTCATTTTGCATGGCCCACGCCATGGACGGCATGAGGCCCATGGCCCCCAAATCGCTCAAGCAGGCGTGGAACCACCTCATTGAAAGGACGGTGCACGAGCATGCCCGTGCGTAAACTCACCAGCGAGCAGAGGCTCTCGCGCGCCATCGACATCATGGAGGCCCTCTACGCCGCCGGCGAGAGCGGCATGACACGAACCGAGATTTGCAGTCGCTTTGACATCACGGGGGCGTCGCTCGACGAGATTCTCGAGATCGTCTCGACGCTCGCGGACCGAGAATCGGGTGCGCGTATCATCTGCGAATGCCACGGCGAGCGCGTGGTCCTCACCGGTGACGCCGGGCGTGTACTACCGCTGCGCCTGAGTGCCGCCGAGGGCGCTGTGCTCAACCACGAACTTGAATCGTTGGGGATCGAGCCCCAGGCGGCGGCTCGAATTCGACATGCTCTTCTACCCGAAGAGCTCGGCTATAACCAGCACGTCTTTGACACCGTCAACCACGGGTCGCACTGGCAGCAGCTGAGCTGCGCCATTCAGGACGGCGTTCGCTGTCGTATCTCGTATCGCTCGATGGACGATGCGAGGCCACGCGAGCGTCTGGTCGACCCCTTGCGCATTACAGCAAACGGCGACCAAACATATCTGATTGCCTGGGACATCGCGGTCGATGAGCAGCGCACCTATCGCATGGATAAAATCGAGGGACTCGCCTTGACGGAAGACTCCGTCGTGCCTCACGCACCGGACGTTGCATCCCTCCACGATTCCCTTGCCCGGACGCAGCGTAGCGCAAAGCTCTTGATGCCATTCGATATGGCGGAGCATCTGGACTGGGCCGGCATCACCCTCATCGAACGCAGCGGGACAGACATGGCAACGGTAACCGTACATTACGGCTCCGAGCGTTGGCTGCTGAGCCAGATAATCGCAGCGGGCGGAGCCATCCGCATCTTGGATGACCCCGCCCTGTCAAAGCGTCTGTGCGATATGGCAAAAACCCTCGTCTGTCCGCTTTAGCGCCGCCGCTCGTGGCGTGCACGCCACAGCTGTAGATAGTGCCCGATCTGCGCCGATTCGATGCGCTGGTAGGAGCTCGTGGGCAGCGACGTTAAGAACTTCTTGCCATAGCCCTTCGTCACCAGGCGAGGATCCGCCAAGATCAGCACGCCGCTATCGGTCGACGAGCGAATCAAACGCCCCGCGGCCTGCTTAACCTCGAGCACCGCCTCGGGCAGCGAATAGCGCGCCCATGCGCGGTCTTCGCGCAGGTTGCGCTCGCACGAGAGCGGGTCCGTGGGGCTCGAGAACGGCAACTTGGGAATGATGACGCAGCGCAGCGTCTCGCCGCTGGCATCAAACCCCTCCCAGAAGGCCTTGAGCGCAAAAAGCGACGAGGTCGGTTCGTTGATAAACCGGTCGCGCAGGCGACGAGGAGATGAGTTGCGCTGCTGGCAGTTGAGCTCCAGACCCGCACGGGCCATCTTGGGCTCAACGCGGGCGTATAGGTCCTCCATGTCGCGCCGATTGGTGAACAACGTGAGCACCGATCCGCCCATGGCAAGATGGGCGTCGACCAGTACGCGCTCGAGCGCCGTAAGATAGCTCTCACGATCGCGCGGATCGGGGATATCGCCCGCAACGACTACAGCCATGTTCGAATCGAAGTCGTAGCTCGAATCCAAGTGCAGCGATGACGACGTTGAAGCACCGATGCGATCAAGGCCGACCGCATGGTTAAAGTGCTCAAAGCTTTTGGACACCGTCATGGTCGCCGAGGCAAAGATAGCCGTGTGAACCTCGGGCAGCCAGTCGATGCCAGTGTAGGCCGACTGTAAGAAATCATGCCAGTCGTCAGATTCGCGCAGCTCGGGGCCAATCCATAGATTGGCATTGTCATAACCCCCACGGGCACGGCGGCCGAGCTCACGAACGCCATCGAACACGTCGGCGATTGCCATGCTCGCACGGGCGACGGTGGATGTCGCCTTGGCGGTTAGGCCAAGATAGAGCGTGGAGCCCTCAGAAGTCGCCAAATCACGGGAAACTTGGCTCAGCGCGCCGGTACTCGAGCCGCCCAAGCGCTCAAACAGAACGCGCGACTCATCTGCCGAGACCACGCGCGCCCACTGGCGGCGGGCCTCGCGCTCGATGGAATGGGCCTCATCGACTACCCAATGGCGAATCGGGGGCAAAATCCTACCCTCGGCAGCGACATTGCGGAACAACAGCGAGTGGTTGGTGACCACCACGTCGGCATGCGCCGCACGGCGACGCGCGCCGTGAACCAGACATTTGTCGGGGAAGAACGGGCATAGGCGACGGGCACACTCGCGCGAGGCCGTCGTAAAGTCGGGACGATTGACGCTGCGCCAGCGAATGCCAAGCGAATCGAGGTCGCCGTCTGCCGACTGGCACACGTACGCCATGATGACCGCAACTGCCGTGAGCGTGTCAGCCGGATCGCGCTTGGTGGTGATCTCGACCTGGCCGCGACTCATGCGCTCGAGCTTGCGCAGGCACGGATAGTGGTCATAGCCCTTGAGGGCGCAAAATGACAGGCCGCCGTCCAGTTGTTCGGCAAGTTTTGGCAGCTCATGGTACATGAGTTGGTCGGCGAGATTATTCGATTTGGTCGCAATGCCAACGGTAATGTTGTTACGGCGTGCAGCCTCGGCAAAAGGCACCAGATAGGCCATCGACTTACCGACGCCCGTACCCGCCTCGATTACACGGTGCGTACCCGTGACGAGCGCATCGCGGACCTCGAGTGCCATCGCAATCTGCTCATCACGCGGCTCGTAGGTGGGATACATGCGATTGACCAGGCCACCCGGAGCATAATCCGCCTCGATTTCTTCGCGGCTCGGCATCTTGAGGACCGGCAGTTCGTCGGCATCCACGCGATCGTCGGCACGGTCGGCCTTGAGAACGTCGGCGCGTGCGGCGCTGAGTGAGAAGATGGAGCCCGGGTTCTGGCCCGCCAAAAACGAGAAGATGGGACGATAAGACCAAGGCACATCGGGATGCATATCGGCTAAGCGCGTCATAAGACCCTGAGGCAGGTCGGTGAGCGCCACGAGCAGCACGCGCCACACCCCACACAGAGCGTCGACATCGGCATTCGCACGATGCGACACCGAGTCACAGCCGAACAGGTCGGCCATAAAGGACAACTTGTGCGACGCCAGGCGCGGCAGTGCGATGCGAGACAGCGCCAATGAATCGATCCAAATATCGCTGACGTTAACTCCGCCCTTGACCGACTCGATAAACGAGCGGTCGAAGGTGGCGTTATGAGCGATGACTGGGCAACCGCCGACAAAATCGGCGAGAGCAGCCACGGCGTCGACGGCCGACGGAGCGTCAGCCACATCGGCGTTCGTAATGCTCGTGAGCTCGGTAATCTCGGCGGGAATCAACTGCTTGGGATGCACAAAGGTATCGAAGCGGTCAACGACCTCGCGGCCCGAGAGTCGGGCCGCGGAAATCTCAATCAGCTCATTGTCTTGCACCGAAAGACCCGTGGTCTCGGTGTCGAGGACGATGACATCCTCCTCGATAAGCCCGAACGACTGCGTCTTGGCACGCTCGGCAAGCGTGGCATAGGAATCGATGACAAACTGCGGCGTTCCAGGAGATACGGCGTCCTTGATTAGCATGCAATGCCCGCTCGGCGAAGGCCCATGCGAATCAGGCTGTCACAGACCTGCGGGAACGTCATATCGTCCGTATGGCGAATCTCATCCGGATACAGCGACGTATCGGTCATACCCGGAATCGTATTGGTCTCGAGGATAACGGGGCCGTCCTCACTCACGATAAAGTCGCTGCGCGAGATGCCCAGGCAACCGAGGGCCTTGTGGGCAGCACAGGCAAGTTCCTGGGCGCGAGCGTAGTTCTCGGGCGAAATCTGAGCCGGAATGCGATGGATATCCGTGGGGTCGACGTACTTAACGTCCAGATCGTAGAACTCACAGTCCTCGGGCTTGCGAATCTCGACGATCGGCAGGGCGCGCACTTCGTCCTCGCCATACACACCTACCGTGATCTCGGTTCCCTCGATGCACTTCTCGACCAGCACCTTGTCGCCGTACTCAAAGGCCTTGGCGATGGCGGCGGGCAGCTCGGAAGGCTCGTGAACCAGGGAGATACCATAGCTCGAACCATTGACGGCGGGCTTCACAAAGCAGCGCTCGCCACAAACCTCGACGATGTGATCGATATCGACTTCGTCGCCCGTCTCGAGTGCCAGACCAGGGGCAATGGGGATTCCCGCCTTGGCGTACAGGAGCTTCGAGACCTCCTTATCGGCACCACAGGCGCTCGCAAGCACGCCCGAGGCCGTGTAGGGGATACCCAAGGTCTCCATGGCGCCCTGCATGGCACCGTCCTCGCCGCCTGCTCCGTGCATGGCGATAAACGCCACGTCAAAGCCGCTGGTTGCCATGGTCACCATAAAGTTATCGGCAGCCGTGTCCAGCAGTTCAACCGAGGTGTAGCCGGCCTCCTTCAGGGCCGCCACGACGTTCTTTCCCGAATTGAGCGAAATCTCACGCTCAGCGGAATGACCACCCGCCAAGACCGCTACGTGCATGTTCTCTAGGCTTTTACCCGGCATGGGCAGACTCCTCCTCTATAATTTCTGCAGCTGATACCATATTGTAGCGATA
>JAIHVJ010000025.1 GCA_022720335.1 Collinsella sp. | reverse complement strand
GCACTTGCCAGCGAGCTTGCCGAAAGCGGCGACCTTTCGCGCATTAATGTCGCGTCGCTCACCGAGCGCGCTGGCCTTACGCGCCGCACGTTCTATTCGCACTACCGCGATATTCCCGACTTTATCAATCAAATCGAGGACGGCTTGCTGGCCGAGATCCGTGAGCGCATTGAGCTCATCACCGCAGCTCAGCTGCCCGATCTCTATCACAACATCGACGAGCTCGAGCCGGCACCCGGTTCGGTTGAGCTGCTTCGCTATCTTGCGGCTAATCGCGACCTTATCGGGGCCCTACTGGGCCCGGGCGGCGACCCCGCCTTTATTAAAAAGATCATCGATACCGCACGCGAGGCCGTGGTGCCGCGTGCACAGACGGGCATCTTGGGCCTGGCACTGGGCACCTTCTTTGACTACTACGTTACCTATGTCGTGAGTGCCGAGGTCGGCCTGATTCAGCGCTGGTTTGAGCGTGGGCTCACCGAATCGCCCGAGACCATGGCGCGCATTATGACGGTTATCGCCTTTGTGCGCCCCGGCGACCTGTATGGCCAACCCATCGATATCAACGTGCCGGAATACGGCATGAAGCTATTGAATCTGCAGCTCGAGGACGCGGTCGACACCACCGCAACCGTCGAGTCCAACAACTAAGAGGAGAGACAATGAGCAAACTCGTCGAGGGCATCAAGGACCGCATGGTCGCTGCTGCGCGCGAGGCCGCGCCCGCCGTGGTGGACGCCGCGCAGAAGGCCGCGACCGCGGCTGCCGAGAAAGTTGCCGAGGCGGTTGCCGAGGCCAAGAACGCGGCAGAGGAGACGTCCGTCGCTAGCGAGCCCGTCACTGCCGCTGAGACCGCAGCCGCCACTGCCGCCCAGGCCCCCGAAGGCGCGATCTTCAACCCCGAGAACGCTCGTGGCAACCTGCACCTGGGCATCGACGTGGGCTCCACCACCGTCAAGCTCGCCGTGCTCAACGACGACAACCAGATCGTCTACGCCAAGTACCAGCGCCACCACACCGACGTCCGCGCTTGTGCCCGCGACCTGTTCGAGGGCGCTGCGACCGTGCTGCCGACGGCCCAGATGACCTGCGCCATTACCGGCTCGGGCGGCCTGCTGCTGTCCCAGTGGCTCGACCTGGAGTTTGTCCAGGAGGTCATCGCCAGCAAGCGTGCCGTCGAGACCCTCATCCCGGCCACCGACGTCGCCATCGAGCTGGGCGGCGAGGACGCCAAGATCATCTACTTCGACAACGGCATCGAGCAGCGCATGAACGGCACCTGCGCCGGCGGCACGGGCGCGTTCATCGACCAGATGGCAACCCTGCTGCACACTGACGCCAGCGGCCTTAACGAACTCGCGGCCAACGCCACCACCATCTATCCCATCGCCAGCCGCTGCGGCGTCTTTGCCAAGACTGACGTGCAGCCGCTGCTCAACGAGGGCGCCCGTCCCGAGGACGTGGCCGCCTCCATCTTCCAGGCTGTCGTGACCCAGACTATCTCGGGTCTGGCGTGCGGCCGTCCCATCCGCGGCAACGTCGCCTTCCTGGGCGGCCCGCTGCAGTATCTCTCCGAGCTGCGCCACCGCTTCTACCTCACGCTCAACCTGGACGAGGAGCACCGTATCGTGCCCCAAAACGCTCACCTGTTCGTGGCGAGCGGTGCCGCCATGGCGCATGAGTCCAACAAGCTCAGCACGTTCCTGCAGCTTATCGAGGCTATCGATGCCCTGGGTGACACACAGGGTGCCGAGGTCGAGCGCCTGGATCCGCTCTTTGCCACCGACGAGGACTTCGCCGAGTTCAAAACCCGCCACAACCAGGAAGTCGTCCCCAAGGGCAAACTCGAAGGCTACACCGGCCGGGTGTTCATTGGCATCGACGCCGGTTCCACCACCATGAAGGCTGCGCTCGTGGGCGAGGACGGCCAGCTGTTGCACACCTGGTACGGCAACAACAATGGCGACATCCTGGGCACGGCCAAGGTCATCATGGCCGATTTCTACAACCACATCCCCGCCGGCTGCACCATCGGCCACGTGACCACCACGGGCTACGGTGAGGCGCTGCTCATCGAGGCCCTCAAGGCCGATTCCGGCGAAATCGAGACCGTTGCGCACCTGCGCGGCGCCAAGGCATTCCTGCCCGGCGTCGAGTTTATTCTGGACATTGGCGGCCAGGACATGAAGTGCCTGCGCGTCAAGGACGGCGTGATTGAGCACATCATGCTCAACGAGGCTTGCTCGTCGGGCTGCGGCAGCTTTATCGAGAGTTTCGCCGTGTCTATGAACATGGACGTGCGCGCGTTCGCCGATGCCGCCATCCATGCCAAGGCCCCGGTCGACCTGGGCAGTCGCTGCACGGTCTTTATGAACTCGCGCGTCAAGCAGGCGCAAAAGGAAGGCGCCACGGTGGGCGACATCGCGGCCGGCCTGTCCTATTCCGTCATCAAGAATGCCCTGTTCAAGGTCATTAAGCTGCGCGACCCCAAGGAGATCGGCAGCCAGGTGATCGTTCAGGGCGGCACCTTTATGTCCGACGCCACGCTGCGTGCGTTTGAGCAGCTTACCGGCGTTCATGCTGTGCGCCCCGACATTGCCGGCTGCATGGGCGCCTACGGTGCGGCACTGCTCGCCCGCGATCGCGCCGGTGCCGACGGCACCTCGACCATCCTGTCGGCCGAAGACATCGCGCACCTCACCGTGACGCAAAAGCATGTTCGCTGCGGCCGTTGCTCAAACAACTGCCAGCTTACCGTCAACGACTTTGGCGGCGGCAGGCGCTTCATTACCGGCAACCGCTGCGAGAAGGGCGCCGGCCACAAAAAGCAGAAGACCGAGGCCCCTAACCTCTTCAAAAAGAAAAACGATCTGCTGTTTAACCGCGAGGTGCTGAGCCCCGACGAGGCCCCGCGCGGCACCGTCGGCATCCCCCGCGCGCTCAACATGTACGAGAACTACCCCTTCTGGCACGCGTTCTTTACGCGCTTGGGCTTTAGCGTGCAGCTGTCCGACCAGTCGAGCAAAAAGACCTACCAGGCGGGCATTGAGTCCATGCCGTCCGAGAGCGTGTGCTATCCGGCCAAGATGAGCCACGGCCACGTGATGAACCTTATCGACCGCGATGTCGACTTCATCTGGATGCCGTGCGTGCGCTGGGAGCGCAAGGAGGATCCGACGGCTGGCAACTGCTATAACTGCCCCATCGTCATGAGCTACCCCACGGCGCTGGCGCTCAACATCGACGAGATCCGCGAGCAGAACATCGAGTTCCTGTATCCGTTTGTGCCGTATCACGACAAGACCGAGCTCAAGCGCCGCCTGTACCAGGTGCTCGCCGTCGACCGCGTGGCCGATGCTGAGGCCGGACGCGGTCGCGTGCGCGGTCCCAAGATCACGCGCTCCGAGGTCGATGCCGCTGTCAACGCTGCCTTTGAGGCCGATGCGCGCTTCCACGAGGACATCCAGACCATGGGCGAGGAAGCCCTTAAGTGGGTCGAGGACCACGGCGGCCACGGTATCGTGCTCGCCGGTCGTCCCTACCACAACGACCCCGAGATTAACCACGCCCTGCCCGAGCTTATCTCGAGCTTTGGCTTTGCCGTCTTTACCGAGGATTCGCTCGCGCATCTGGTAAAGCCCGAGCGTCCGATTCGCGTCGTCGACCAGTGGATGTACCACAGCCGCCTGTACGCCGTCGCCCGTTTTGTGACGATGCGCAACGACCTGGATCTGATTCAGCTCAACTCCTTCGGCTGCGGCCTGGATGCCCTGACTACCGACCAGGTGCAGGAGATTCTGGAGGCCAGCGGCAAGATCTACACCGTGCTCAAGATTGACGAGGTGTCTAACCTGGGCGCCGCGCGCATCCGCATCCGCTCGCTCATGGCAGCGCTCAAGGACCAGGAGGCCGAGCGCCTGGCCGAGGCCACGGCCGCGGGCGAGCCCTACGAGCAGGGCGATGCCGCGCCGGTGGCGCCCTCCACGGATGCCCCTGCGTTCGCGAGCCGCAAGTACACGTTTGAGGCCCAGCGCGAGAGTGCTTCGACCGCGTGGCCCAAGGTGCCCTTTACCGAGCAGATGCGCGAGGACGGCTACACCATCCTGTGCCCGCAGATGGCGCCGATTCACTTTGACCTGGTCAAAGAGGTATTCCGCGGTGCCGGCTACAACCTGGAGCTGCTGCCCTCGACCGACCACGACGCCGTCGAGGCGGGTCTGCGCTACGTCAACAACGATATCTGCTATCCGTCGATTCTGGTGACGGGTCAGATCATGGAGGCCATCGAGAGCGGTCGATACGACCTGTCCAAGACAGCCGTGGTTATCAGCCAGACCGGCGGCGGCTGCCGTGCCACCAACTACATCGCGCTCATCCGCAAGGCCCTGCGCGAGAGCGGCCACCCCGAGATCCCGGTAATCTCGCTTTCGGCAGTGGCGCTGGGCGAGGACAACCCTGGCTTTAAGATTACGCCGGCGCTGCTTAAGCAGGCAGTCTACGCGGTGCTCTTTGGCGACGTGATGATGCAGATGCTCTACCGCTGCCGCCCGTACGAGGCCACGCCCGGTGCCGCCAACGCACTCTACGAGGAGTACATGGCGCGCGCCCGCAAGCTGGCACCCAAGTTCAACCGCCACAACTACACCAAGCTATGCCGCGAGGCCATCCGCGCGTTCGACACCATGCCACTCGTGGGCGAGGGCACCAAGCCACGCGTGGGCGTGGTCGGCGAGATCTTGGTCAAGTTCCACCCTACGGCCAACAACCACGTGGTCGATGTCATTGAGCGCGAGGGCTGCGAGGCTGTGGTGCCGGGCCTACTCGACTTCTTCCTCTACTCCATGAGCAACGCCGAGCTGCAGAAGGACGAGTTGGGAAGCTCCGCTACCACGCGCGCTGGTATGCAGGCGCTTATTAAGCTGGTGGACTGGATGCGTACGCCGGTGGAGGAGATGCTCGAAAAGTCCCGCCGCTTTGAGGCGCCCGAGCGCATCGGCACCATGGCCGATAAGGCTCGCACGGTGCTTTCGGTGTGCAACAACATGGGCGAGGGCTGGTTACTCACGGCTGAGATGCTCGATCTGATTGACCACGGTGCGCCCAACATCATCTGCACGCAGCCCTTCGCGTGCCTGCCCAACCACGTGGTGGGTAAGGCCGTGATCAAGGAACTGCGCCGTCAGCACCCCGAGAGCAACATCGTCGCTGTGGACTACGACCCCGGCGCTTCCGAGGTCAACCAGCTCAACCGTATTAAGCTTATGATCAGCGTGGCCAAGGAAAACATGCGCGCCGGCAAGGGCTTTAAGCTCGAGAAGGTGGCGCCGCTCGCGATGGACGAGGTCACCGGCCAGATGCGTGCACATGACGGCTGCGTGAGCTGCGGGCCGGCCAGCGAAGAGGCCGTTGCATCGGTCGCCGAGCGTCTGGGGCGCGGCATTAAGAAGTAACTGGCCTGCTTTGGGCTAGATATGAGGCAAACGGGTGGTAGCCGTGCCGGCTACCACCCGTTTTTGCTGGACATATGTTGCGCAAATGACCTTGCTGCAGCCTTCCGTGGGCTCGCCAGAGTTTTGGGCCGGCTCGGGCTTTGAGGACAAGCTGCTGCAGGACCAGGGCGATTTTTCACTCAACGCGGGCCAGCACGGCGTGACCTATCTGCCAAACGACGAGACGGCAGCGACCGGTCGCTACCAGGTGCTGCTGTACGACAACAACTTTGGTGCGGCAGAAAGCTATCCCAAGTTCGACTGGGGCCAGCTGGGCGCCGCGGTGGTGACCGACTACAGCCGCGGCACGCATTCGTTTGGGCGCATCTTTACGGTAGACGAGACCGCACGCACCTACGAGCTCGAAGACCAGATCGCGGTTCCGTTCTCGGGCTACGTTAGCAGTGCGCAGCGCGTCGGCAATTCGAACAGCATGCTCGTGGCATCGGGCCAGGCCAAGACCTTCACCGAGTACGACCGCTACGGTCTGGCCATCGCCACCTACGAGATGGAAGCCGAAAAGTACATCTACCGCGTGTACAAGTACGAGCTGTAGCGCTGCGCTTGGCTGTGCCTGCGCCCCGCGGCTGCGCTCTCGTGCCGGGCCTACCTCGCGTCCCGCATCACTTTACGTCAAATTCCACGCGATCGAGCTCGGGCACGTTGAGGTCGATGAGCTTGCGGGCGACGTGGCGGTCGTGCGTTCCGAGCGCCTCGCTCGTTGTCACATGGGCGACGATTTCGCGCTCTACAATGCCTTCCTCGTCGCCTTCGGTGGCCGAGGTCTCGACGGCGACGGTGTAATCCTTAAAGCCTGGCAGCACCGCCGCAAGCTCGCGCGTGGTTTCGGTGACGCCGTAGCCGTCCTGCACGCCGGCCTGCGCCGAGCCAATGGAGCCAGCCGTCGTAACGATGCAGGGGATGGCAAAGACTACCGTGCCCACGATGATGCGGCGGCGCACCTTGCGTGATAGCTCGTCGACCTCGGCATCTTCCTCGGCAGTCACAATGCCGTCGCCGTTGAGGTCGCGCTTGAGTGGCACGCGCAATAGAAGCAGCACGGCTTCGGCAGCCAGCGCGATAAAGACCACGTTGATGCCAAACTCATAAAGCGCCGAGAGAAACAGCGACCCGCTTGCGATGGCGATGCCATAGCCCGCCGCGCACAGGGGTGGCATAAGCGCGGTCGCCACGGCCACGCCAGCGATGAGCGTGGCGGGTTCCTGGTCGCGCGAGTTGCCCAGGCCACCCGCAAAGCCGCCCGCGAGCGCGACGGCAAGGTCCCACACAGTCGGTGTCGAATTGTCGATGATGGCGGCCGTGGTGGTGCCAAGGGGCGAGAGCTTAAAGTACAACGTGGACGTGACCAGGCAAAAGGCCATCTGTAGAGCCAAGCTCGCGACGGCCTCAAGGGTGATCTCGCGGTCGAGCGTGGCGATGCCGTATGCCATGGCAAGGACCGAGCCCATGAGCGGGCAGATGAGCATGGCGCCTACAATGGCGATATCCGAGTCGATATCGAGACCGATGCTCGCGATCAACATGGCAATGATCAAGATGCATAAGTGTGAGCCAGTCAGGCGCGCCCCGTTTACAAAGCGCTTGCGAATCACGTGATAGGGCGCGCGTCCCTCGCGAATGTTGAATGCCCGCTTTAGAAAGCGGCTTGCGTTCTCCATGGCCTCGCTGTGGGCGGGGCGGATGCCATGGCGCCGATGATGGCGCTCGCGCAGTCGCTTGAGCTGTTGTTTATCGAGTTCCATGTCCACCTCGTATTGCCGTAGGAACGCGGGTGCGTTCGCAGCATGTACTCTACACCGTGACGGGCGGGGCGGTCATCTTGACAGGGAACTTAGGCGAGCAGGCAAAGGAAGACACGCCACATGCGAGTACTGCTGAGGGTTTCGGCAGATACAAAAAAGCGCGGGGCCGGTTTGATTCCGACCCCGCGCTCTGCGCTGGTGCGTTGTTGGTCGGCCTACCCCAGCAGGCTTAAGCCCACGGAGATGAACGCCAGGATAACGCCGACGATGGACTCGCCACCGAGCAGGCCGCTGGCGACAACCAAGCCCTGCTCCTGGAAGGCGGCGTCCTTGGCGGCCTTTTCCTCGTCCGAAAGACCGGCCTCGGCGTCGCGGTGAGCGGCCCACTTGTCGTAGGCGAGCTTGACGCAGGAGCCTAGGAAGGCCGTGAGCGACATGTAGAACGGCAGGTACACGCCCAGGCCGATCATCATGGCCGGAATGCCGAGCCAGTACATGACGATGCCGGCGATAAAGCCGCCTGCGAACCACGGCACGCTCGGGATGCCCGAGACCATGGTGGCGACCACGCTTGCCTGCGCGGCAACGAAGCTCTTGTCGGGACCAAAGGCGTCCGGACCATAGGCGGTGACGAGCGCGACCATGACGGCGGCGGCGACCAGGGCGCCCACGATGCCGCCGATGGCCTGACCGACCCACTGTGCGCGCGGGTTGGTGCCCAGCACGGCGCCGGCCTTAAAGTCGTTCATGACGTCGCCCGCAAGGCCGCACGCCACGGCCACGATGCCGGCGATAAAGAACAGCTTGACCTGAGCGAGCTGCGCGAAGGCTGCCACGATGAGCATGACGATGAGGCCGAAGATCTCCATGGGGTCGATACCCGTCTGCCCGCAGCTCTGCGCACTCATGATGGTGGTGACAAAGGTGAACAGCGTGACGATGACGGCCGGGACGGGACCAAGGTCGAGCGCGATGGCGACGATCACGGCGATGGCGGCGGCGCCCAGGCCGATGATGCCGGCGTCGAGCTTAAGGGAGCCCGAGATGAGCGACTGCTCGTCGGTGTCGGTGGAGCTGTCGGCGGCGAGACCGCGGACGATACCGGCGACCTGCGGCAGGATGTCCTTGAGTACGACGGCGACGCCAAAGCCCATCATGAGGCCCATACCCAGGGACTTGACGATGCCCTGTGCGGTTGCGACGTCGAACAGACCGGCAGCGGTGCCGCCGACGATGATGCCAAAGTTTCCCAGCAGCGCGCCGGCAAACCAGAAGGCGACGGGGGCGAAGCCCACCAAAAAGCCGACGGAGAGCAGCATGGGCGAGTTGTAGATGGCAAAGGTCACGCCGGGGATATTGAGCGTGCACAGCATACTGGGTACCACGCCCAGGGCGTCGCGAAGCACGCTGTAGATGCCGGCGATGGCCATGGAGCCAAAGAGCTGCTTGCCGGTCTTGCCGCCGGCCTCGGTAGCGCGCAGGGTCTGAGCTGCGGCGTTGCCGGTGGGGAACTCGAGCGCGGCGTCCACGATAAAGTGACGGTGGATGAGCGCTGTCGCCAGAAGGCCCAAGATGGTGCCGGCGAGCGCCACGATAAACATGTCGAGCCAGCTGATCTGGTCGGCATAGCCCAGCATCCAGGCGCCCGGGATGGTAAACGCCAAGCCGCCGGCGACCATGGCGCCTGCGGACATGATGGTGTGGGTGACGTTTGCCTCGTTGAGGCTGGCGTTGCCCATGAGCTTCAGGAAGAACAGCGAGATGACGGCAGCGAAGACGATCGGCCAGGGGAGTGCGCCCATCTTGAGGGCGGTGTAGGCCGAGCTTGCCGTGATGATCACGCAGCCAAGGACGCCGATGACGACGCCGCGCAGCGTGAGTTGCCCGCGCATCGAGGTGCGGTTCAAGGGATTGCTCATATAAAACTCCTTTGCGTATATCCGCTTCCCCCGGGAGCGCCGTTACGGATACGGCGCGGGAAGTCGGGTTACCAAGGGCCGCCGCATGAGCTCGCAAACGACCGCGCACCAGTATAGCCGCAAGCTAGTCATTTTGGGATGACTGGTTTAGGTAGGCGATATACTGCTGGGCAGACGAAAGGAGCGCCGACGATGCTTAATGGGTGCGCATATATATTGACGGTCGACGTGGGCAACACGTTCATTCGCTTTGGCCTGTTTGCAGAGGATTCGGCCGCGGCGCAGGAATGTCCGCTTGCGACGTGCGAGATCACCACGCCGTCGAGCATCACAGCAGACGAGGCGCGCATGCGTCTCGTGCAGGTCATGGCCGCACTGGCGGCCGATGCGGGCATGCCGGGTGCGCTTGTGCCCGCAGCCGCAGTGCTGAGTTGCGTGGTGCCGGCGCTCGAGCGCCCGTGGAAGACGGCGCTTTCCCGCACTTGTACGGGGCGCGTGCTCACCGTGGGGCCGGGCCTCAAGACCGGCATGCCCGTGCACTACGACGATCCGGCCGAGATCGGTCCCGACCGCATCGCCGACGCCGTGGCGGCACGCGCCGTCTACGGCTCTCCCTGCATCGTGATCGACCTGGGTACCACGACCAATATTGAGGTCATCGATGCGCGCGGTACCTTTGTCGGCGGCGTCATCGCGCCGGGTCTGGCGCTCGGCGCCCGCTCGCTCTCGGCTGCTGCGGCACGCCTGCCGCAGGTCGAGCCCTCGGCACCCACGCATGTGATCGGTCGCAACACGCGCGAGGCCATGCGTTCGGGCGTGGTTCTGGGCGAGGTGGCCCGCATCGACGGCATGCTCGACATGGTGCTCGCCGAGATGCGCGCGACCAAGGCCGCGGAGGAGGGCGACGTGCCCATCGTCATTACCGGCGACGACGCCGAGGCACTCGCGGCGTTGGTCGGTCACAGTCTGACGGTCGACGATGCGCTGACGTTGCGAGGACTCGCCGAGCTCTACCGCATCAACCAAAAGCCCCGCCGCGTGTAAAAGTGAGGGCGCCGGTGGGACAAACGCCCCCACCTTTCACCTGCTACAATGGGTCAAACTATTGCGATTACGGAGGTGTCTGCCATGTCGGACGATCTTCATCAAACTTCGTCAGGCAAGCGCCTGGACGTCATTAGCTGGGACGAGTTCTTTATGAGCGTGGCCATCGCCGCTCAGCGCCGCAGCAAGGACCCCAACACGCAGGTGGGTGCGTGCATCGCCAGCACCAACCACCGCATCCTTTCGGTGGGCTACAACGGTACGCCCTCGGCGCTCAACGACGACTTTTTCCCGTGGGGTACGAGCGACGACCCGCTGCAGGACAAGCACAACTACGTGGTCCATGCCGAGGCAAACGCCGTGCTCAACTACCGTGGCTCGCTCAAGGACCTCGAGGGTTCCACGGTCTACGTCACGCTGTTCCCGTGCCACGACTGCGCCAAGATTTTGGCGCAGGTGGGCGTGGGTGAGGTTGTCTACCTGGACAACAAGTACGCCGACACCGATGATGGGCGCATCAGCCGCCGCATCCTCGACTCCTGTGGCATCAGCTACCGCCAGGTTATCGTCGATGTTCACATCGGCACCGAGGGGCAGGCTCAGCAGTAGCGCGTGGCAACGCCAGCTGGCAACAAAAGGCAGCTCAAAGAGCCCCGTCCCAAATTGACTACTCGTGAAAGTCGCGTCTGCGCGCATGGACGGCTCGTGAGCGGGTACATGGCTGTAGTAACATAGCTTCTGTCCGCGGGCGTGCCCGCGTTATTGTGAGAAAGGAGCCCCTGTGGCTGTTAACGAAGAGCTGCTTAAGAAGGTTCTTGAAGAGATCCGCCCCAACCTGCAGGCCGATGGCGGCGATATGGAGTATGTGGGCGTCGACGACGAGGGTGTTGTCAAGCTGGAGCTGCAGGGCGCCTGCGCCGGCTGCCCCATGAGCTCGCTAACCCTTTCCATGGGTATCGAGCGCATCTTGAAGGAGCATGTGCCCGGCGTTACCCGCGTTGAGCAGGTCAATGCTTCCGGCGAGGCCGAGGACCTGTACGACGAGTACGCGCCGTTCTAAGATGCGAAAGCTGCGGACGGTACGCTCCGCATAGACGTTACGCCCAGATATGCGGCTGCGAGCGCAAGGCCCGCGGCCGCATTTGTATGTAGGGAGCAGGGGATCGATATGCTCAACGACCTCTACCATATGCTTGATCCCGTCGCGATCTCGGCGGGCCCCATCACCATTTACTGGTATGGTCTGGCCTACGTGGTCGGCGCTCTGCTCACGGCGGTTGTTATGTACCACACGCAGCGCCGTTGGGGCTTCGACATTACGATTGATGACCTGACGAGCGTCGTGGTCGGCGCGGTCTTTGGCCTCATTATTGGCGCGCGCCTGTTTTACGTCGTCTTTTACGGCGATGGCTACTATTGGACCCACCCGCTCGAGATCTTTGCCACCAACGAGGGCGGTATGAGCTTCCACGGTGGCCTGGTCGGCGGCATCTTGGGCGGCATCATCGTGTGCCGCATGTATAAGCTCGACGCCTGGACCATCGCCGACCTTGCTGTGATCGGTGCTCCGCTGGCGCTGTGCCTGGGACGTTGCGCCAACTTCGTGAACGGTGAGCTGTGGGGTAAGCCGACCGATCTGCCTTGGGGTGTGGTCTTTGGCGGCACCGCGGGCGATATGCCGCGCCATCCCTCCCAGCTCTACGAGGCGTTTCTTGAGGGCGTCGTGCTCTTCTGTATTTTGCAGGTGCTCAGCCGCAAAAAGCCGCTACTGCCCCAGGGCACGTTTATGGGCGTGTTCGTGATGGGGTACGGCATCGTCCGCTTTCTCGTTGAGTTCGTGCGCGTGCCCGATGCCCAGCTGGGCTATCTGCTGGGAGGCGTCATCACCAACGATGACAGAACCGTAACGTTTCCCCAGATAAAACCTGCCAAAATAAACCTGTCCCTTTTTGGCAGGTTTCTAGAAAGGCTTTCGGACTGTGAAGGATTCCGACCTCTCCACAACGGCTGCGCGCGACGCTGCCCGCATCGTCTGGTTTAAGCGCTACCCCGTCAAGCAGACGCTTATCGCATTTTTGCTCGCGCTGTTGGCGACCACGGCGTTTTCCATCGATCCCGCCCCGGTGTCGAGCAACGCGGTCTTGGCGATTGACCCCAAAGCCTCGGGCATGCTGTACGTGTGCTACGAGGTGCTCCTCTCGTTTGCCGGCCATACCGACGCGGTCATGCTGCTTGCGCTTGCCTGCCTGCTCACGCTGCCGTTTCGCTACGTATTCTTTGGCCGCGGCGACGCTTGGCGTCCCTCGGTGATTCTTCCGTCGCTGTTCTTTGCCGTCTGCATGGTGTTTGGCCGTAGCTACGACCTCACCGATTCGGCCGAGATCGTGCTCGGCGATAAGGCCCGTATCATCTGCGCCTGGATAGGCGGTGCGGGCTGGATGTTCTTGGCGGTCGTTGCCTTCTACCTTGCCTTTGAGTGTCTAGATTGGCTGAGCTCTCGGCGCATTCCGTTTTCCGAAGCGCACTTTGGCCGCGTATGGCGTGTGGCTCACGCCGTGCTCTCGGTCCATCCCTTTGCCGGGCCCTTCCTGGTGCTTATGATCGCCTGGGCGCCCACGCTCATCGCTTCGCTGCCCGGCCTTTTTATGGGAGATACGGGTGCGCAGATTCGCCAGTGGTTCAACTACCCCAACGGCACGAGTGACTACTTGCGTCTGCTCAATCCCAATGTGTTGCTCAACGGGCATCATCCCGTAGTGCACACGGCCATTATCGGCTCGTGCGTTCAACTGGGGCTTTCGCTGTTCAACAGCGCTAACGCGGGCCTCATCATCTATACCTGCGCTCAATTTGTCATCACGGCTGCCTGCATGGCCTATTCCATTTCGTCGCTGCGCAAACTGGGCGTGAGCCTGCCGGTTCGCGGTACGATCCTGCTGTTCTTTGCGTTTATGCCGATGTTCTCTAACTACGCGGCCCTGCTCACCAAAGACGTGCTCTTTGCCGACGCGTTTTTGGTGCTGCTGGTACAGACCGTCAAGCTCGTCGCATGTGGCCTGCCCCGTCGTGATGCCAATGTCGAGCGAGCGGGCGAGAAAGCCCCCGTGCTCTTTGCGCGCCACGACTGGCTGTTGCTTGCGCTGGCTGCCATGGGTTCCACGTTTTTGCGCAATGGAGGCCTGGTGTTTCCCCTGGCGGCATGCGTAATCGCGGCGGCGTTTTGCGCATGGGACGCACATGTGGCTCGCCGCGCGGCCAAGCAGGCTAGTGCTGCACCTTCGGGCGCCATCCCGCGTTTCCGCTGGGTGGGAGTTCTTGCGGTGCTTGCACTCTGCCTTGCCTCTAATATGTACTTCACCAAGGTCTTTATGCCGGCGCACGACATCACGCCTGGTTCCAAGCGAGAAATCCTCTCGATTCCGTTCCAGCAGACGGCTCGTTTCGTCCAAAAGCACGACGGCCTCAACTCGGGCGTCAACCCCACGGTTAAGGAGGACGGCGCCATCGTGGAGGCTCCTTGCGACGGCTTGGTGACCGACGAAGAGCGTGCCGTGATCGACCGTGTGCTCAAGTACGAGAATCTGGGCCGTCGTTACAACCCGGATAAGTCGGACGCCGTCAAAAATTGCTTTAACGAGTACGCCTCGCAGGAGGACATCAAGGCCTATTTTGAGGTGTGGGCCCAGATGTTCAAAAAGGATCCCGAGTGCTATATTTCGGCGCTTATCAATAACTACTATGGTTATTTTTATCCGAGCGCGCGCGATGCCTGGGTCTACAGCACGGCGCGTAGTGCCGAGATCATGGCGCGTCCCGACAACCTCAAGTACTTCGACTTCCATCCGGTTGACAGCAACGTGGTGCGCTGGTGTGACCACCTGATCAATCTGTACCGTGTGGCGGTGCAGCGCATTCCGTTTATTTCGCTCACCATGAGCTCGGCCACCTATGTGTGGATCATGATCGCCGTGGTGGTCTACCTGCTGCGTCGTCATTCATGGCGTGCGCTGGCGATCTGGGTGCCGCTGTTGGGCGTGCTCGCCGTGTGCCTGATTGGTCCGTGCAACGGCTCGACCTACATGCGCTACCTGTATCCGGTCATCGCCTGCATGCCCCTCGCCATCGGCGCCACCGTCACCCGCAGTGACTTCCTCTGGTCCTAACCTGGTGCATTGGGGTCAGGTTTCTTTGCTGCACCAAAGGGGCCATCATCACGACGCCTTCATTTTGGGGTTTATCTTGCAGGCCAGTAGGTATATCATAACGACGTTTGTTTATATTGCCCGAGCATCTGCGCTGGGCTTTAGGTCGAAACCGATAGGAGACACGTATGTCCGGACACTCTAAGTGGGCCACAACCAAGCATCGTAAGGGCGCGCAGGACGCCAAGCGTTCCGCCCTCTTCTCCAAGCTCAGCCGCAACATCACCGTTGCTGCCCGTCTCGGCGGTGACCCGCTGCCCGAGAACAACGCCAGCCTCGCCGCTGCCGTTGCTAAGGCCAAGGCTCAGTCCATGCCCAAGGACAAGATCAAGTCCGCTATCGACAAGGCCTTCGGTTCGGGTGCTGATGCCGCCGTCTACGAGAACATCGTGTACGAGGGCTACGGTCCCGCCGGTGTCGCCGTCTACGTCGACTGCCTGACCGACAACCGCAACCGCACCGCCGCTGATGTCCGTTCCGCCTTCTCCCACGCTGGTGGCAACCTGGGCACCTCCGGCTCCGTCGCCTTCCAGTTTGAGCGCAAGGGCCAGATCGTCGTCGCCAAGGAGATCCTGGACGAGAACGCCAAGAAGGAGACCATGATCGCCAACGGTGCTGCCGGTGACGAGGATGAGTTCATGATGGCCATCGCCGAGGCCGGTGGCGAGGACTACGAGGATGCCGGCGAGGAGTGGATCGTCTGGACTGCTGCCAACGACGTTATGGCTGTCTCCAAGGCGCTCGAGGAGCAGGGCGTCCAGGTCAAGGGCTCCGAGACCACCATGGTCCCGACCACCCCGACCGAGGTCTCCGGCGCCGACGCCAAGAAGGTTCAGCGCCTCATCGACCGTCTTGAGGAGCTCGACGACGTCCAGGATGTTTACAGCACCATGGACATGACCGACGAGGTCATCGCTGCCCTCGAGGAGGAGTAGCGCCTGCACGGATTGAGCCGTGCATATCTGGGCATAATGAAGCGAGCATGCAAGCCTCGTGGAATAGATGAGCCGGATCCGCGTGCGTAGAGCACCGGACCCGGCTCTTTTATAATGATGCGAACCGTTTTGCATTTCGAGAGCCGAGATTTGAAGGGAGCGCCACGTGCGCGTACTCAAACGAGCCCTAGCGATCGTGTATCTTGCCGCCGCCATCGTGGCGCTGGGTACGCTTGTCTGCCAGTTTTGGGGGCCGTATACGTATCGCTTTATGCTGCTGATGCGCGACCCCATGCCGCGCATTGTCGTGACGGCATGCGGCGGAGTTATGGCGATCGGCGTGCTGGTAAGCTTCTTCCGCCTGATGTTTGCTCGTCGCGAGCCGTCCTGTGTGCATCCGGCGGGGGAGCGCAATATCGAGGTTACCCTTGCGGCGCTTTCTTCGTGTGCCAGGGCTGCTGCCGAGCGCGACGACCGCGTGATGGTCGAGCATGTCGAGGCCCGCGTCCAAGGCTCCGACGATTCGCACGTTCGTTTTAAGGTCGAGGCTATCGCGCTTGACGATAAGGACGTGGCATCTCTGGCTACCGCGATGCAGCAGCGCATCGAGGAAGCTTGCGACACCATGCTCGGCACGCCGGGTACGACTACGCGCGTCCGTTTTTTGCCGTCCAAGACTACCGTCCAGACCGTGGAGGTTTCCGGTGAGTGATACCAATCAAGATAAGACCGCTCGTACGCCGCGCCTGACGATTGACCAGAGCGCCACGCCGGCGAGCGAACCTGTTGATTCCAAAGCAGAGGCAACCGAGTTGCAAGATATGGCAGCCGCGGATTTTGACGAGGCTATGGGTCTCATCAAGGGTACGGGCGCTGCCATCTGGAGCTATGCTGTGCGTCATCCCAACACCACGCTCGGCGCCGTCGCTGGCTTTATCCTCGCTGTGTTGGTGCTCACGTTGGGCCTGTGGGACACGCTCGTCATTGCATTCTTCGTGCTGATCGGCGCTGTGATCGGCCAAATTCGCGACGGCGAGAACGGGATCGTCAACTTCTTCGGCCGTCTGTTTAGCGGCCGCTAATATGTATTCGACTGTCGCATCCGCGGCAGGCATAAGGAGGAACCATGGCTTTTAATACGAAGGTCGATGTAGCCGATACCGAGCTCGAGGAGAACGAGGCGGTCGTCGCCGAATCCGAGGATGTGACGCTCGAGGACGAGGCGCTCGTCGAGGCCGAGTCCGATGCGGATGAGGACGACGAGGAAGCGGACGAGTCCGAGGACTCGCTGACCTATTCCAACGGTGTGATCGAGAAGATTGTTGCCATGGCCACCCGCGAGGTTCCGCACGTTCTGGGCATGAAGGGTAACCTCATGCACTTTGTGCAGGAGCAGTTTGGTGCTGAGAATCTGACCAAGGGCGTGACGGTCGAGGTCACCGATGATAATCGCGTGGTCGTCAACATCTCCGTCATTATCGAGTACGGCGCCTATGCGCCCGCGATATTCGACGATGTCAAGGCGCGCGTCACTGAGCGCCTTGCCGCGATGACCGGCCTTGAGGTGGCGGGCGTCAACCTGCGCATCGAGGACGTCATCACGCCCGAGGAGTACGAGCACCGCACCAACCAGCACGAGTAACCTACCAAAAAGGGACAGGTTTGTTTTGGCAGGTTTTATCTGCGAAAACGTTAAACGGCCGGTCGCGCATGTTAAAGCGCTGCCGGCCGTTATTTGTATGCCCCCGATGTAGGTATGCCGCTCATCTAACTAAGGGTTGCAATTGTGTCGTTCCGCGTTACCCTAATGGGCGCATTGTTTCCAAATTGTTAACGAGGGGTGCCGTAATGGCCGACGAGCACGAAGCAGAAAGCAAGGCATGGGCGATCGAGGCCGCCGCGGCAGAGGCGGCATCGCGTGCTGCCGAGGAGGCGCATCGTCCTCCTGTGATGCCGATGGAACGCGTGGTTGATCGCGCCGACATCGAGCGCGGCGAGCGCGCCGGCCAAAAGCGCAGTCAGGAGCCGGGCTTCCCGCGTTTTTTCGCCGAGCTCAATTTGGGCCTGATTCTCACGGCATTTGCCATCGTCGCGTTTAAAACCCCTAACCACTTTGCTTTTGGCGGCACCTCGGGCGTGTCGGTCATTCTGTCCACGCTGTTCCCGACCCTGCCCGTCGGCGTCTTTATGTGGATCATCAACGCGGTTCTGGTCGTTTTGGGCTTTATCTTTTTGGAGCGCAAGGCAATCCTGTGGAGCGTCTTCGCCTCGTTTGCCCTCTCGGCTTACGTCTCGTTGTTTGAGATCTTTATTCCGACCGATGTCTCGATGACGGGCGATATGTGGCTCGACCTGTGCTTTGCCGTGATTCTGCCGGCGCTCGGCAGCGCCATCGTCTTTGATATTGGTGCCTCGACGGGCGGCACGGACATTCTCGCCATGATCCTCAAACGTCGCACGACGCTCGAGATTGGCCGCGCCCTGCTGTTGGTCGATATCGGCATTGTGACCATCGCGGCCTTCTTGTACGGCCCGCGCGTCGGTCTGTATTGCGTGCTTGGCCTGTTTGCCAAGACGCTCGTGGTCGACAAGGCCATCGAGAGCATTCACCTGCGCAAAGTCTGCACGGTCATTTGCTCCGAGCCCCTTAAGGTCGAGGAGTTTATCGTCAAACATCTCAACCGCACGGCGACTATCAGCCGCGGCTACGGCGCCTTCTCGGGCAAGTGCGTGACGGTGATCATGAGCGTGCTGAGTCGTCGCGAGGCCGTGCAGCTGCGTCGCTACGCTCGCGAGATCGATCCGGGTGCCTTTATCACGATCGTCGACAGCTCCGAGATCGTCGGCAAGGGTTTCCGCGGAACGAACTAACGCGGTCGAGCTTATCAAACAATCGAATAGCGCCCTGCGCATTGCAAATGCGTCATGTTGGAGTATTTGTCCCCACATTGGGTGATAATGATGCCAAAGACATCGTTTGCGATCCAGATGATTCGCTCAAGATACGAAGGGATGATCTCGATGTTCTGTTCGCAGTGTGGTGCCCCCATGGGCGACAACGATAAGTTCTGTGGTGCGTGTGGTGCCCCCAATGCCGGTGCCGCAGCCTCTGCCCCTCAGGGTCAGCCCCAGCAGTTTGTTCCGCAACCGCCCGTGGCGAATGCGTCCAAGGGCTGTGTGGCTCAGGCGTTTGAGGACATGACCAAGACGCCGGGCGTGCTGCAGCGCGTGTGCCAGATCGCCTTTTTGCCGGCGCTGATTTGTGTTGTGTCGGTGCTCGTGCTGTTCATTCCCGTTATCGGCGGTATCGCGGCTGCCATCGGCTTTTTGGCAGCTTGCATTGCGAGCGTGTGTGGTTCCGGCTTTGGTATTGAGTGGGGTCGCGATCTGTCGCTCAAGGTTGATGACGGTATGGATCGTCCACTCATGCGTTCCACGTCGTTTGGCCTCGGAGTCTTTTCGAGCGTTATCTCGGTCGTGCTCGAGGTTATCGCTGCCATTCCCGTTATCGGTGTAGTGCTTTCGCTGGTGGAGAGCGTGGTAATTGGCGCCGCGGGCTCGTATTCGTATTACGGCTCTTATGCACTCGAGGCAGCGCTGTTCGGCTCGCTTGGCCTGCTTGTCCTGGCTATGATTGCCACGGCGGTCTTGGGGGTCTTCTTTAAGATGTTCGCCGACATTGCCGTGATGCACTTTGCGGTGACCGGTCGTGTCGAGAGCGCGTTTTCGCTCGATAAGGTCTGGGCGGCCTTTAAGCACAACAAGACCAAACTGTTCTGCGCTTCGTTCCTTCCCGAGTTTTTGACGGGCCTGGTCGCCAACGTTGTCACCTGGATCCTGACGTTCGTCTTTGGCACCATTGCCTCTGTCGGTATGTATAGCTACTACTACCGTCCTACGGCTATTGAGGCGCTTGTTACCGGCGGTGGCATCACGCTCGCGCTGTTCTTGGTGCTGGTCGCTTTCGTCACCGTATTTCTTACGGTCTTTGGCAAGATGCTCAAGCACCGTGCCGTTGGCTATTGGGCCGCACGCTATGCAAGCGAGTGGGCCGATGAGGATAAGGACGACGTCCTGACTTTTGTGTTGCCCTTCGAGAAGAAGTCCGCTCCTTCGGGTTACAGCGCTCCGGATGCTTCGCCGGCGCCTGCACCCGCTCCCGCGACCGAGTCTGAGCCGGCGCCCGAGTCTGAGACGGCATCTGAGCCCGAGCCTGCGCCTGAGCCTGCGCCTGAGCCTGAGCCGGCACCTGCACCTGAGCTGGCACCTGCACCTGAGTCGGCGTCCGAGCCAAGCTCCGACGAGGAACCTCAGGACGAGTAGCCATGCCGTCTGCCATTTGGGGACGGGGTAGAAATGGTAGAAATAGCGCTTGATAAATGAGCGGGGGCGGACGTGTCGAAACGTCCGCCCCCGCTTTGACATCGCGATGTGGCTATGACTGCGAGATGCCAGCGAATCGATTACTCGTCGTGCTTCTCCTCACGGCGTGCGGCAGCGCGTGCGTCGTGGATGCCCTTGATCGCGGCATGGCGAGCCGTTCGGGCATCATGGATGGCGTCGCGAGCCTCGGCGGTCGTCGCCTTGGCAGAGCGCAACTTGGCGGCCAGATCGGGGTTGGTTTCGGCGACCGCGGTAATCGCGGGGCCGTCGAGCTCCTCTTGCGTGGGCTCGGCCAAAAAGTCGATAGCATACTGGGCGGCCACCATGGAGCCCTTTGCCAGCACGGTCTCGTCGATCTTGTAGAAGCAGGAATGTTGGGCGTACGTGGCGCCAATCTTGGGGTTGCGCGTACCTACAAAGGCGAGCACGCCCGGTACGCGACGCAGGTACTCCGAAAAATCCTCGCCCGAAAGCGTGCCGCGATAATGGCCTTGGCCGGTGGGGCCCAGGCACTTGATTACGGCCTGACGGCAGCGCTCGCTCGAGGCGGCGTCGTTTTCGACCTTGTAGTTGGCGATGGTGTAGTCGGTGAGCTCTGCCTCGGCGCCCAAGGCGGCCGCGGTATGCTCCACGATGCGGCGCATAAGCTCCGGCATTTCCTCGTGGGTCGAATCTCCGTAGGTGCGCACCGTGCCGGCGAGGTAGGCCGTGCCGGCGATAACGTTGCGCGCGGTGCCGCCGTGCAGCTCGCCGACGGTGATGACGGCCGGCTCGTAGGGGCTGATTTCGCGCGAGACGATGGTCTGCAGGGCGTTAACGATCTCGGCGGCAACCATGACGGCGTCGTGGCCGCGCTGGGGCATGGCGCCATGGCACGAGGTGCCGCGGACGTCGATGCGGAACCAGTCGGTATTGGCCATGCGCGGACCGGGCTCGCAGCTCACGGTGCCGGCGTCGACCTCACTCCAGATGTGCGCGGCGTAGGCGCCATCGACGCCGTCGAGCACACCCGTGCCGATCATGAGCTTAGCGCCCTGGCCGTTTTCCTCGCTGGGCTGGAATACGATGCGGACTTCGCCGTGGATGTCGTCGGTCATATGGCGCAGGATTTGCAGCGTTCCGAGCATCATGGCGATATGGCAGTCGTGGCCGCAAGCGTGCATGCAGCCCTCGTTGACGCTGGCGAACTCCTCGCCGGTCTGCTCGGTGACGGGCAGGGCGTCGATGTCGGCGCGCAGCAGGATGCGGCGGCGTGGCGTGCCGTCCTCGCGGTAGGCATCCGGCGCGGTACCGCGAAGCGTTGCCACCAAGCCGGTCTTGAGCGGACGCTCGTAGGGGATATTCATGGCGTCGAGCTGGTTGGCGATGTCGGAGGTCGTGCGCTCCTCGGCAAGGCTCAGCTCCGGGTGCTTATGGAAGTGCCGGCGCTGCTTGATGATATATGGTTCAAATTCGGTAGCGATATCTTTGATGGCTGCGGTGACGTCGTCAGCCGCGCGAGCCTCGGTCGCCGCCATAATCTGCTGTGCCTTGGTCTTCGTCATGGTCGATTTGCTCCTTGCTGGGTTGATCGCAAAATCGTACAGGCTCTCTCCAGTATGCCACCTGCCGCTAGGGCTGGTAAAGTTGCCGTTTGCCGCTTGGGGTTTTGTTACAAGGGCGGGGGAGTACACTCGGGGGTGTTGAATTTCCTGCCAGAGATGGGGATGCCCATGCAACATATCGATTGGATTATCCGCTCCAAGAACGTCTTTACCGCGCAAGACGGCATCGATACCGCCCGCGAGCTGGCGATTGCCATCGCAGGCGACCGTATCGTCGCAGTCGGTGCGCCCGATGACGTGATCGCCGCCGCTCCCGCCGCCACGTCGGTTATCGACTACGGCGAGCAGTTTGTCTGCCCCGGTTTCCATGACGCTCATCTGCACTTCTTCCATACCTCGGTCGGTTCCTCGCCGTACATGCTTATGGATATGGGCACGTCCGAGGCGGCGCTGGTGCAACATGCGCTCGAGTTTTCCCGGGACCTGCCCGACGACGCTTGGGTTGTGACGCAGGGCTGGCGCGATTACCGTTGGGACCCGCCCGAGCATCCAACCAAGGCGTCGCTCGATGCGGCATTCCCCGATCGTCCTTGCGTTATGTATTCGGGCGACGGGCACACGCTTTGGCTCAACAGCCGCGCACTCGAGGCGCTCGGCGTCACGCGCGACAGCGAGCCACCAGCGGGCGGCAGCTACGACAAGGACGCAAACGGCGAGCTCACGGGCATTGCTCACGAGGCGGCTGCCATGCAGCTGCTACCGCGCTGCCTTGAGTGGCTGGGGGAGGATCGCATTGCAAGCGCTTACGCCGATCAAATGAGGCGTATGGCCGAGCAGGGCATCACCTCGATATGCGATATGTCGCTCATGCCCATGCCGGGCTGCGATTTTATCCGCGACGACGTCTATGACAAGCTGCAGGCAGCCGGCAAGTTGGGCATCCGAGCCCATCTGTTCCCCACGCTGCTGGATGACCAGTCGCGCCTGGAAGAGCTGCAGGCACGTTACGCGAACAACGCGCTGCTCTCGGCGCCAGGCTTTAAGCAGTTCTTCGACGGTGTGTCGAGCGAACACACGGCCTATCTCACCGAGCCCTATACCAACCCGCGCTTCCCGGGCGATCAGGGCCGTCTGACGGTTCCGGCTGAGCGCATGCGCAAACTGGTTCTGGCGGCCGCGGAGCGCGGTCACACCGTGCGCATCCACGTCATTGGTGACGGTGCGATTCATGCCGCGCTGGATATCTTCGAGGAAGCGGCCGACCTGTACGGCCTGCCCCAGCACGGCCATAACACGCTCGAGCACCTGGAGAACCTCCTGCCCAAGGACATCGATCGCTTGCGCAAGCTCAACGTGGTTGCTTCGAGCCAGCCCTGTCACATTACACTCGACCCGGGCGGCCCCGAGCGCGATCTGGGTCTGGAGCGCAGCCGCATCATGTGGCCGTTTGCGACCTATAAGCAGCGCGGCATTCGCCAAGCTTTCGGTACCGACAGCCCTATCACGCCCGTTACCAGCATGAACGTGCTCTACACGGCTATCACGCGCCAGGACCCCAAAAGCCACTGGCCCGAGGGCGGCTGGTTACCGAGCGAGCGCATCGATGCAGCAACAGCCCTGCGCAACTACACCCTGGGCAGCGCGTACGCAGCGGGCGACGAGCAAAACCTCGGCAGCCTGGAGCCCGGCAAATACGCCGATCTGGTAGTCCTGGACCAAAACCCGCTCACCATTGACCCTCAAGACCTCCAGGCCACCAAGGTTCAGGCCACCTACCTGGCGGGCAACTTGATTTACGAGCGCTAATATTCATGTCGTACCGTTAAACGCGGCTCGTGCAGCCTATTTTGGGATGGCGCTCGAGCCGCGTTTGTTTGCCAATGGGGGTCCGCTAGGAGCGTCCCCGCTCTGCTGGATTTGGGCGCGGGGCGGAGGCGCCGCTGCCCCGCGCTCAATTCGGACATCAGCAATGCTGTTTCTTGGTGTTTTGCATACTTCCCATTACAGATTGCATAAAAAGGCTGGGATGTTCTTCCTGATCCTGATGTACCCCCGCCCGTGCCGTGCAAAAAACGGAGTATTCAGCACCGCGAGCTCTGCCGGTGCCGCTGCAGTCGGGTGGCATTGCGGAGATCGACGTCATTTTGGGGTCCGACGTGGCGCGAGGCATGCTTGTTTGTCTCGACGAGGCCCGTCTGCCGACCCAAATCGCCGGCCGAAGGCTACCGTGGGACTAATTAGATGCGCCCGGTGCGTATGCATTTGTCCCGGCCTGCTGAAAACTCCCAAAAATGCACAGTGCTCCCCAGGGGACCCGTGCGCGCAACGAAAACCATGCCCATGTCGCTATCCGCATCGCCATTTTGCTGCACTGACTTTTCTGAATGCCGGGCCCGAATTAGTTAACCTGGCTCCCGGGGCGGACCGGAGGGCATGAAGTTTGTCGCGAGTTCCGCACGCAAAGGAAAGCACTTAATGTGCTTTCCGTTTTGCGCAGGACTGTAGAGCAGCAAACTTCATGCCCTCCGGTCCGCCCCGGGAGCCACTGCCAAGTTATCCCCCGGCATTCAGAAAATCTAAGTGCCAAAAAATAAGATTTTTTGACTCCGTGTTGTATAACCCGCCATTCGTGGGTACCATTCAACGCGTACGCAAACAAAAAGGGTTAATTCGCGTGGCATAACCACGCGGCCCAAAAAGGAGGAGACAAGCATGTCGTCTTTGAAGCCGCTTGCAGATCGTGTTCTGGTCAAGCCCGACGAGGCCGAGCAGAAGACCGCTTCTGGTCTGTATATCGCCAGCAACGCCCAGGAGAAGCCGCAGCGTGGCACCATCGTTGCCGTTGGCGCCGGCAAGGTCAACGACAAGGGTGAGCGCATCCCCATGGACGTCAAGGTCGGTGACGTTGTCATCTACGGTAAGTTCGGTGGCAACGAGGTCAAGGTCGACGGCGAGAAGTATCTGCTGATGCGCGCCGACGACATCTACGCCGTCGTCGAGGCCTAGTCTCGTCAGAATCTCTGATTCGTCTTTGAACGCGCCCGCCGCACAGGACTCGGAAGCGGCGACGCGAGTCACATTTCTTTTGGAGGATTACCTACCATGGCAAAGAACATTACGTTCAACACCGATGCCCGCGCTAAGCTTGCCAAGGGCGTCAACACTCTGGCCGACGCCGTTACCGTCACCATGGGCCCCAAGGGTCGCTACGTTGCGCTGCAGCGCACGTTCGGTGCCCCGACCATCACCAACGACGGCGTTTCCGTCGCCAAGGAGATCGAGCTCGAGGACAACATCGAGAACATGGGCGCTCAGCTGGTGAAGGAGGTTGCCACCAAGACCAACGACACCGTGGGTGACGGCACCACCACCGCAACCCTGCTCGCTCAGGCCATCGTCAACGACGGTCTGCGCAACGTCGCCGCTGGCGCCAACCCGCTGGCCATCCGTCGCGGCATCGACAAGGCCGTCAACGCCGCCGTCGCCGAGATGAAGAAGCAGGCCAAGCCGGTCGAGACCAAGGAGCAGATCGCTTCCGTCGGTACCATCTCCGCCGGTGACCCCGAGGTCGGCGAGAAGATCGCCGAGGCCATGGAGGTCGTGGGCAAGGACGGCGTCATCACCGTCGAGGATTCCCAGACGTTCGACATCACCATCGACACCGTCGAGGGCATGCAGTTCGACAAGGGCTATGTCTCCGCTTACTTCGTCACGGATAACGACCGCATGGAGGCCGTGATGAAGGATCCGTACATCCTCATCACCGACCAGAAGATTTCCAGCGTTCAAGACATCATGCCCGTTCTCGAGGCTGTCCAGCGCGCTGGCCGTGGCCTGCTCATCATCGCTGAGGACATCGACGGCGAGGCTCTGCCTACCCTGGTCCTCAACAAGATCCGTGGCGCCCTCAACGTCTGCGCCGTCAAGGCCCCGGGCTACGGCGATCGCCGCAAGCGCATCCTCGAGGACATCGCTGTCCTCACCGGTGGCCAGGCTGCCCTGGACGAGTTGGGCGTGAAGGTCGCTGACATCACCGCCGATATGCTCGGTACCGCTAAGTCCGTCACCATCTCTAAGGACAACACCGTCGTCGTCGGCGGCGCTGGCTCCAAGGAGGCCATCGACGCCCGTATCGCTCAGATTAAGGGCGAGATGGAGAACACCACCTCTGACTTCGACCGTGAGAAGCTCCAGGAGCGCCTGGCCAAGCTCTCCGGTGGCGTTGCCGTCATCAAGGTCGGCGCTGCTACCGAGTCCGAGCTCAAGGAGATCAAGCATCGCGTCGAGGACGCCCTGCAGGCTACCCGCGCTGCTGTCGAGGAGGGCATTGTCGCCGGTGGCGGCGTCGCCTTCATGGACGCTGCTCCTGCGCTCGACGCTGTTGAGCTTGACGACCCCGAGGAGAAGATTGGTGTCGACATCGTCAAGAAGGCTCTGACCGCTCCGGTCGCTACCATCGCCAAGAACGCTGGCTTTGAGGGCGCTGTCGTGGTCGACAAGGTTGCCGAGCTGCCTGCCGGCCAGGGTCTCAACTCTGCCAACGGCGAGTGGGGCGACATGATTGAGATGGGCGTCCTCGACCCCGTCAAGGTCAGCCGCGTCACCCTGCAGAACGCTGCTTCTGTCGCCAGCCTGATTCTCATCACCGAGGCCACTGTCTCCGATGTGCCCAAGAACACTCAGCTTGAGGATGCTATCGCTGCTGCCACCGCTGGTCAGCAGGGCGGCGGTATGTACTAAGGCCGACAAGGTCTAGAACTCCCACCGGGAATCCGGGGGCGGGACGGGGACTTCTCTCCGGAACGTCCTCGGACATGCAAAGAGGCTCCGCATCGCGCTTAGCGCTGCGGAGCCTCTTTGCGTCCTGCGGAATATTCCGGAGAGAAGTCCCCGTCCCGCCCCCGGATTCCCTGCGTTTACGGCCTTGAGGCCGGCGGGCGGAGAAGGATGTGGTCGATAGGGATGCGTGTCCCCTTCGCTGTTTCGCGCTTTGCGCGAAAGGCACGTTGCTTTGGGATGGGTGGGGAACGTGGTTGCTTTGGCAACTGATCTCCGCCACAAATTACCCTTGGCATACTTGCGCGAGAACCTGCTCGTGCTACACTTGCAATTGCTGTTTCAGGGCGGGGTGGAATTCCCCACTGGCGGTAAATCGGGCGGTGCCAAAGGGGCGCCGTGGTGCAGGCGAGACGCCTGCGGCCGAGCCGATGAGTCCGCGACCCGTGTGTGCGTTGGTTCGCATGCCGGCTGAACTGGTGAGATTCCAGTACCAACGGTTAGAGTCCGGATGAAAGAGGCAGGTGATCTTATGTCTGAACAGTCGCAGCATATCCATTTTGAGAACACGAATAGGTGGAGCACCAAACAGCTCGTTAGTGCGCCTTGGGCGCCCTGTTTATGTACGTGCAGCTGCCTATCCTTCCTTCGGCGCCGTTTTTGACGTATGACCCGTCGCTGGTGCCGGCGATGGTGTGCGGGTTTGCATATGGTCCCGGTGCCGGTACCGCTGTTGCCGCCATGGCGATCGTTATCCATGCGCTCACCACGGGTGACTGGGTCGGCGCGCTTATGAACCTGGTTGCCACGCTGGGCTACATTCTGCCCGCGGCTATCGTCTACCAGAAGATGCATACCTATAAGGGTGCCGTGATTGGCCTGGTGCTCGGCGTCATTGCCGCTACAGCGCTGTCTATGGTCGCAAACCTTACCATTGGCGTATGGTTCTGGTATGGCTCGGTCGATGTGATCGCCCCGCTCATGATTCCCGCCGTCCTGCCGTTCAACCTTATCAAGACCGTGCTTAACTCGGTGTTGACGCTGGTGGTGTATAAAGCAGTCTCCAACCTCATCACGCCTAAAAAGGACCAGGTCAAAGGCCGCGCATGATTGAGTGTCGGGGCGTTTCCTTTAGCTATGACGGTGCCGTGTCGGCACTCGACGGTGTCGATCTGAACATTGAGGACGGGGAGTTTTTCTGCATCCTCGGTGGCAATGGGTCGGGCAAGTCGACGTTTGCCAAGCATCTGAATGCACTGTTGCAGCCCGATGCGGGCACGGTACGCATCAACGGCATGGATGCGTCCGACCCCGAGCTGGTCTACGACATTCGTTCGACCGCGGGCATGGTGTTCCAGAATCCCGATGATCAGCTGGTGGCAACGCTTGTCGAAGATGACGTTGCGTTCGGTCCCGAAAACCTTGGCGTGCCATCGGCGCAAATTGCGCAGCGCGTACGCGAGGCGCTGAAGGGCGTGGGCCTGGTGGGCTTTGAGCGCCACGAGACCCATGCGCTTTCGGGTGGCCAAAAGCAACGCGTGGCGCTTGCCGGCGTGCTTGCCATGGAACCGCGCGTTCTCATTTTGGACGAGGCTTCCTCGATGCTCGATCCGCGTGGACGTAAGGGCCTCATGAAGGCTTGCCGCGCGTTGCACGCTCGCGGTATGACCATCGTGATGATTACGCACTTTATGGAAGAAGCCGCCGAGGCCGATCGTGTCGCGGTGTTTCGGGCGGGGCACGTTGCCATGCTCGGTACGCCCGAGGAAATTTTGACGCGGGCGGATGAGCTTGCGCAGCTCAACCTGGATATGCCGGAGTCGTGTCGTCTGGGCATGGCGCTTCGTACGAAGGGCGTGCCTGTTCATGCGCAGGTGCGCGAGGTGGATATGGTCGCTGAGATTGCGCAGGCTTATGCCGAGCGAAGTGGGGCAGACACCGCGGGACAGTCTTCCGCATCCCAGTTGGAAATCGCTGACGGCACTGTTCCGGTAGACAACGAGGACAACGCGTCGGAGCCCGTCATCGAACTATCCCATGTTTCGTACAGTTATTCGCTCAGTCCGCGCGAGCGCCACCGCTGGCACAAGCGCTCGGCCACTGCGGGCAAATCGAACAAACAAGCCCTTTGGGGAAACGACCCCAGCAGCCCGTGGGCGCTGCGCGATGTATCGCTGACGGTGCGTCGCGGCGAGTTCCTGGGCTTAGCAGGTCATACCGGTTCGGGTAAGTCGACGCTGGTCCAGCATCTCAACGGTTTGATTCGCCCCCAGGAGGGTTCCGTTTACGCGTTGGGGCTCGACCTGGCAAACAAGAAAGATGCCGCCGCGGTTAAGGCCAAGGTCGGCGTGGTGTTTCAATATCCCGAGCGTCAGCTGTTTGCCGAAACCGTGACGCAGGACGTGGCGTTTGGCCCGCACAACCTTGGCTTGTCGCAGGCCGAGGTCGCGCACCGCGTTGAGTCATCGCTCGCGCGCGTGGGCCTCGACTTGGCCACGGTGGGCGACAAGAGTCCCTTTGAGCTTTCGGGTGGCCAACAGCGGCGCGTGGCGTTTGCCGGCGTGCTTGCCATGGAGCCCGAGGTCCTGGTACTCGATGAGCCCATGGCGGGGCTCGATCCGGCGGCGCGCAGTGATTTCCTGGAGCTCATCGATCGACTTCACCATGGGGGCCTGACCGTCGTCATGGTCTCACACAGTATGGATGACCTTGCCAATTGCTGCGATCGTATTGTCGTGATGAACGAGGGCGCGGTGTTTGCTGAGGGCACGCCCGCTCAGGTTTTTGCGCATGCGGATGAGCTTAAATCAATCGGCTTGGGTGTTCCCGCTGCCCAGCGCATGGCGTTGGCGCTCGCGGAAGCGGGCGTGCCGCTGCGTCACGGCGGGCTCTATACGGTTGAGTCGTTGGCCGACGAGTTGGCAGATTTGCCGATCGGTCGCTCAGGCGGTTCTTCTAACGTCTCGGACAAGGCCAAATCCGAAACGGTCGCGCGAGAGGAGGGTTGCTGATGGAGGCGTTTTCGTTTGGCAGCTACTATCCGAGCGATAGCGCGATCCATCGCCTGGATCCGCGCACCAAGCTGCTCCTGGGCTTTGTGTTTTTGATCACGACGCTGACCGTCGGCGGCTTCCGCGGATTGGCCCCTGTCGCAATTTTCGTTGTGCTGATCTATGTCGTGTCCCGGGTGCCGGCTCGTCGCGTTCTGTCGTCGATGGCGCCGCTGCTGGCAATCGTCGTCGTGGTCGCGGTGCTCAACTTGTTTACCGATCAGAGTGGGCGCATCCTGTGGCAGCTCGGCTTTCTGCAGATAAGCGAGGGCTCGCTGCATTCCGCCGCTTTTATGACCTGCCGTCTGACCTTGATGATGGCCGGTATGAGCGCTATTACGCTCACCACACCGACACTCGATCTCACCGCGGGCTTCGAGCGCCTGCTCGCACCGTTTGCGCGTGTGGGACTTCCTGCGCACGAGCTCGGCATGATCATGGGTATAGCGCTGCGCTTTATGCCGCAGTTTGCCACCGAGATGAAGCAGACGGCCGATGCACAGGCAAGCCGCGGTGCACGCGTGACGGGCGGTCCGCTCGGCGGCGTGCGTGTGCTCGGCAGTGTGGCGATTCCACTGTTCACGGGCGTGTTCCGTCATGCCGAGACGTTGTCTGCCGCCATGGATGCCCGTTGCTATCATGGCGAGCAGGGCCGTACACGTCTGCATACGCTTGCATTTGGCCGCGGCGATGCGTTGGCGGCGGTGGTGACGGCGTTGCTGCTCATCTGCGTCATCGTCATCAATCTTCAACTTGTTTAGGCGCGATTCGAGCGCAAGAAAGGGGTCTCTATGACCAACATCAATCGCATGACTCAGCTCGAGCGCGCCTGCTCGTATCTCAGGCGCATTCCGGCGTGGTATCTTGCCACGACCGATGCGAGCGACGGGCATCAGCCCCGCGTGAGGCCGTTTTCGTTTGCCATGGTCGATGACGACAAACTGTGGTTTTGCACGTCGCGCGACAAGGACGTGTGGGCGGAGCTGAGTGCGAATCCCAAGTTTGAGGTATCGGGCTGGAAGCCGGGGAAATGTTGGATCGTATTGACCGGCGAAGCCGCACTTGAGGACGACGCAGTTGCGAGCGACAAGGTGCGTCAAGCGGGTTTTAAGCACATGGTGGGCATTGGCGAGGAACACGAGAGTGCCAACGACGGCCGCCTTGCTTTCTTTTCGGTCCGCAATATTGCCGCGCGCTTCTGTGATATCGACGGCAGCGAGGAGCGCCTGGAGCTTTAACTCTAGGGCAGCTAAAACAGCCCCGACCCAAAAAGACTAGCGTCAGGAGGACACATGGACGGATTGAATACGGTGTTGGAGTATCTGACGTCGGTGCCGGCATGGTATTTGGCGACGAGCGTTGACGGACAGCCTCATGTGCGTCCGTTTTCGTTTGCGCAGATCCAGGATGGCAAGCTGTGGTTTGTAACAGCGCGCACCAAAGATGTGTGGCAAGAGCTGCTGCAAAACCAGCGCTTTGAGGCCACGAGTTGGTGGCCGGGCCATGGCTGGCTCATCTTGCGCGGGCGTGCCGGCTTGGATGACCGGGCTTTAGACGAAATGCGCGAAGCCGGGTGGAAGCATCTAGAGCACCTGGGCGAGCACTATGAGGGGCCTAACGACCCCACGCTCGTCTTCTTTAGCGTCGAGGATCCCGAGGCTTTTATCTGCAATCACGACGAATGGGTGCCGGTCGAGCTCTAGCCGGCTGGCTCATCCTAACAACTTGGTTTTCGCATGGGCGGGCCCCGTATTGCCCGGTGCCGTTAGGAGCGCCGGTCAATACGGGGCCCGCTCCATTTGTCAATTCCTTCAAGCGAATGTGTCGGGAATGTTTCAATGCATGAATATGCAAGCCATTTACGTATTCATGCATCTTTTGGTGCTAAAGTTTCAACCCACTTCATAACGACCGCTGCGAAATGCGCATCGGTGCATAAATCGCAGACAAGGAGTCTGATATGTCTTTGAAGGTTGGAATCGTCGGCGCGGCTGGATATGCCGGAGCCGAGCTCATTCGCCTCGT
>JAIHVJ010000024.1 GCA_022720335.1 Collinsella sp. | reverse complement strand
AGGCCACTTAATGTGGCCTTCGTCTTGCGCAGGACTGTAGAGCAGGCAACCTTATGCCTCGCCCCCAGTCCCGGACCAACTTGCTTCAAACCGCAGCTACGACAGCGCAATACCGCCGAGCCAGCCCCAACGCACGCCAGAGCCAGTACCATAGAAGCTAATAAACGAATCAAGCGACTTAGACGTAATGGCACCCTCGTTGCTCATAACGATGCCGCCGCCAACGTAGATACCCACATGACCGTAGATAAGGCCCGGAGCACCCGTGCCGCTGTGCGAGGAATCGGCCACGATCATGCCCACCTGCAGCGCCGAGCGATCGGAGCTATAGCACCAGGCGTTGAACATGTCGCAGGCGTTGCCGCCAAAGTAGCCAACGCCGGCGTTACGGAAGACATTGGTAACCCACGCCGCGCACCAGTTCTGACCCGGCGAAGGCGTGGAGTAGCACGCGTTGACGACAGCCTGCTGCTTGCCCGAGCCGGCATTCTGCTGCGGAGTTCCGGGCGCATACGATCCACCGCCCGAGCTCGAACCACCCGAGTAGGAATTGTTCTTGTTCGCGGCGGCCGCGGCAGCGGCGGCCTTCCTGGCAGCCTCCTCAGCCTGGGCGGCAGCGAGGATCTCGGAATCGCGCTGAGCCATGAGTTCCTTGACGTCGTCGGAAAGACCGTTCAGCACGGTCTGGACTTCTTGCTGCTTGGCCTGCATATCCTGCATCTGAGCCATCTGCTGGTCCTTGAGTTTCTCCAGGTTGGCCTTTTGTGCTTCGAGCTCGGTCTTCTGCGCGTCGAGCTCAGCCTGAATCGTCTGGATATCCTCGATGGCATCGCGGTCGCTCTTGTTGATCTTCTCAACGTAATGCGCGTTGGCGACGAGTTCCTCAAACGAGCCAGAGGCCAGCAGCAGCGACAGGATATTCGTACCGCCGGACTTGTAGCTGGCGGCCACGCGATCGGAAAGGTCGTTGCGCTTCTTCTTGAGCTCGGCCTTCTTTTCATCGATCTGGGCCTGCGTGTCGTCAATCTTGCCCTGGACATTCTCGATGTCGTTGAGGGTCTGGGCATTCTTGTTGGCCAGCGCCGCATACTCATTTGCGATGCTGTCGAGCTGGGCCTGAACCTCGTCGAGTTGGGCCTGGGCGGCATTCAATTTATCGGTGGTTTCTTTGGAAGCCTCCGCCGCATGGGCGCGAGTGGGCAGGCCAAAAAGAACTGCCGCAGAAGCGGCGCCGAACAGGGCCTTAAGGGCAGTGCGGCGCGAGAGCTCCTGGGAAAGGATGGAATCGCTGTTTGGTGACATATGTACTCCGTTACATGCTTATTTATATGTCGCTCAACTCATACATATTAGCGTACATATGGCGCGTCCCAACGATTTCCACGAACGGCAGGAAACTACAAGGTCGGCGGCTCGTAAGCAATTGTCAAATTTGAGGTAACAATTGAGCAAGCTCTTATATGAGTACGTTAACATAATCCTCTGCTTTTCCTACAGTGCACCATTTGGGCGTCCCCGCCTGCGCTATACTCCCCTCTAGAAGTGTTCCTGATTCGATAGGAGACTACATGTCCAAAGCACTCGACCCCAAAGACACCTGCGTCCTCGTTACCGGTGGCGCCGGCTTTATCGGCTCGCACACCGTCGTTCAGCTGCTCGAGGGTGGCTACCAGGTCGTCATCGTCGATGATCTCTCCAACTCCAGCGCCGTCGCCGTCGACCGCGTCAAGACCATCGTGGGCGACGAGGCCGCCAAGAACCTCACCTTCTACGAGGCCAACGTGCTCGACCGCGATGCGATGAACAAGATCTTCGATACCCATCAGATCGACCGTGTCATCCACTTTGCCGGCTTTAAGGCCGTCGGCGAGTCGGTGAGCAAGCCCGTCGAGTACTATCACAACAACATCGAGAACACCCTGGTGCTCATCGACGTCATGCGCAACCATGGCTGCAAGTCCATCATCTTCTCGAGCTCCTCGACCGTCTACGGCGACCCAGACAACCCGCCCGTCACCGAGGAGGATCCTAAGAAGCCCGCGACCAACCCCTATGGTTGGACCAAGTGGATGATCGAGCAGATCCTTATGGACGTCCACACCGCCGACCCCGAGTGGGACGTCGTGCTGCTCCGTTACTTCAACCCCATCGGCGCTCATCCGTCGGGCCTGATCGGCGAGGACCCCAAGGGCATCCCCAACAACCTGGTGCCCTATGTCGCCCAGGTCGCCGTGGGCAAGCTCGAGGCCGTTCAGGTCTTTGGCAACGACTACCCCACCCCCGACGGCACCGGCGTGCGCGACTACATCCACGTGTGCGATCTGGCCTCTGGTCACGTTGCCGCCCTTAACTGGATGAACGGCAAGACCGGCGTCGAGATCTTTAACTTGGGCACCGGCACCGGCACCTCGGTACTCGAGGTCGTCGCCGCCTTCTCCAAGGCTTGTGGCAAGGAGCTGCCCTACGTGATCCGCGAGCGCCGCGCCGGCGACATCGCTGCCAACTGGTGCGATGCCTCCAAGGCCGAGCGCATGATGGGCTGGAAGGCCCAGTACGACATCGCGGACATGTGCCGCGATAGCTGGAACTGGCAGAGCCACAACCCCAACGGCTTCGCCGACGCCGAGTAGCAAAAACCTACATACCGCTCTTGCCCCGATCTCACGTTGTGAGGTCGGGGCTTTTTTCATGGCATGTAACCATTCGCCGAAAATCGACCAACTTTTTTATCTTGCCTGTACATGTTTAAACAACATGTTTTACAATAGGCGTATCGAATCAGAACATCGGAGGCGGACTGCACTGCCCGGACCATACGGAATCGGCGGCTTTGGCTGGAATGCCTACGACTTCGTCGATTTTCTCGCCTCGTGCAAACAACATTACTGGCAGATTCTGCCCCTTACGACGACCAGCTATGGCGATTCGCCCTATCAGTCGTTCTCGGCCCGCGCAGGCAACCCCAACTTTATCGACTTTGCCGAGCTTATCGAGGCAGGGTATCTGGAGCAGCGCGATATCGATGGCGTGTATCTGGGATCCGACCCCAGCAATGTCGACTACGGTGCTATCTTTGGCGGCCGCCGTCAGATTCTCGACCGAGCCGCTGAGCGCTTTGCTGCCGACAAGCCGGCCGATTTCGATGACTTTATCCAGGCCAACGAGGACTGGCTCATCCCCTACTGTGAGTTTATGACCGTCAAAGAGGAGTGCGGTCTCAAGGCGTTTTGGGAGTGGCCCGCGGAGCTCCGTACCCGCGGCGAGGCTTCCGCCAAGGTCTGCGCCGACCATCCGGCGCGTATGCTCTACCACCAGATGACGCAGTACTTCTTCGATCGCCAGTGGAGCCGCCTCAAGGCCTATGCCAACGAGCGCGACATTCTCATCATCGGTGACCTGCCCATCTATGTCTCGCGTGACTCCGTCGAGATGTGGGCGACACCCGAGCTCTTTAAGATCGACGCCGCCGGCAATCCCGTGAGCGTCGCCGGCACGCCGCCCGACCAGTTCTCGGCTACCGGCCAGTACTGGGGCAACCCCATCTACGACTGGGACGCCATGGAGGCCGACGGCTTCTCCTGGTGGGAGGGCCGCATTCGCGCCGCCCTCGACATGTACGACATCATCCGCCTGGATCACTTCCGCGGCTTCGAGGCCTATTGGGAGGTGCCGTTCTCCTCGCCTGATTCGTCTTACGGTTCGTGGACGCAGGGTCCCGGCCTCAAGCTCTTCAAGACACTCGAGAAAAAGCTCGGCACGCTGCCCATCATCGCCGAGGACCTGGGCTTCCTCACCCCCGGCGTCATCGATATGCGCGACAACTCGGGCTTCCCCGGCATGAAGATCCTGCAGTTTGCCTTTGAGGGCACCAACTCGTACTACCTGCCGCACAACTACATTGCCAACACCGTCGCCTACGTGGGCACTCACGACAACGAGACGGCACGCGGCTGGTTTGAAGGAACGGCTACCCCGCGTCAGCGCGAGCAGACAGCCCTGTACACCCATCAGCAGGCCGGCGAACCCATCGCCGACGCGCTCAACCGAACCATCGCAGCCAGCGTGAGCGACACGTGCATCTACACCATGCAGGACCTGCTTAACCTGGGCAATGAGGCGCGCATCAACACCCCTGCCACCCTGGGCGGCAACTGGACCTGGCGCATGCTCGACGGCGCCATCACCCGCGAGCTCGAGCACAAACTCACCGACTGGACCGAGACCTACTTCCGCATCCCGTCGGAAGCCGAAATCGAGCTTCCTCAATAGGAGTTACCGCGCCCGACCCCTCCCCACCGTGCGGACGCGCTTGCTTTTCCCGCGCGAGGCCACCCCAATCCCCTCGCGCGGGATTCTTTTGAATTTCTGACATGTAGTCAACTCACCACAGGAGGAAACATGCCCCGCATCAATCTCGCGGATCTTGCCGAGCAGTCCTTTGGAACTTCGCTCGAGCAACTCGATGACCGCCGCATTTACAAACTGCTGGTCAAGCTCGTGCAGGAGCGCTCTGCCGCCTGCCCGCTCAACAACGGCAAGAAAAAGCTCTATTACATTTCCGCCGAATTTTTGATCGGCAAGCTGCTCATCAACAACATGATCGACCTCGGCATCTACGACGAGGTTAAGGACCAGCTCACCGCCGCAGGCCACGACCTCAACAAGATCGAGGAGTTCGAGGTCGAGCCGTCGCTCGGCAACGGCGGCCTGGGCCGCCTGGCCGCGTGCTTCCTGGATTCCATCGCCACGCTGGGCTTGACCGGCGATGGCGTGGGCCTCAACTATCACTACGGTCTGTTCCGTCAGCGCTTTGTCGACAACCAGCAGAAGGCCGTCCCCGACGAGTGGCTCGGTCCTCTACCCCGACGATTCCGACGAGCAGGGCCGCCTGCTTCGCATCTACCAGGAATACTTCATGGTGAGCAACGCCGCCCAGCTCCTGATCGACGAGGTCATCGAGCGCGGCAGCAACCTGCACGATCTGGCCGACTACGCCGTGGTCCAAATTAACGACACGCACCCCACCATGGTCATCCCCGAGCTCATTCGCTTGCTCACCACCGAGCATGGCATCGAGTTTGACGAGGCCGTGACCATCGTACGCTCCATGGTCGCCTACACTAACCACACGATTCTTGCCGAGGCGCTCGAGAAGTGGCCGCTCGTCAGCCTGCAGAAGGTCTCCCCTGCCATCGCCGACATTATCGTCAAGCTCGATGAGATCGCGAAGGCCGAGCACGATGACCCGCGCGTCGCCGTCATCGACGAATACGACACCGTCCACATGGCCCACATGGACATCCACTTTGGCTTCTCCATCAATGGCGTAGCCGCCCTCCACACCAAGATCCTGGAGGACACCGAGCTTCATCCGTTCTACGAGATCTATCCCGAGAAGTTCTCCAACAAGACCAACGGCATCACCTTCCGCCGCTGGATCCATGGAGCCAACCCCGCGCTCGCCAGCCTGCTCGACGATGTAATCGGCACCGACTGGCGCAGCACCGGCGATCTGAGCAAACTCGCCAAGTTCGCCGACGACAAGGACGTTCTTGAGCGCCTGGCCGCCACCAAGGTCGAGGCCAAGGCCATCATGCGCCAGTTCATGGCGCTCGAGCAGGGCGTGACCATTCCCTCCAACGCCATCATCGACGTCCAGGTCAAGCGCATCCACGAGTACAAGCGTCAGCAGATGCTCGCGCTCTACATCATCTGGAAGTACATCGATATCAAGAACGGCAACAGGCCTAAGCACCCCGTCACCATCATCTTTGGCGGCAAGGCGGCGCCTGCCTACACTATCGCGCAGGACATCATCCATCTGATCCTGACGCTGTCGCAGTGGATTGCAAACGACCCCGACGTGGCTCCCTACCTGCAGGTTGTCATGATCGAGAACTACAACGTCACCGCCGCCGAGCGCGTGATCCCCGCCGCTGACATCTCCGAGCAGATCAGCCTGGCCTCCAAGGAGGCGAGCGGCACCTCCAACATGAAGTTCATGCTCAACGGCGCCCTAACCCTGTGCACGCTCGACGGTGCCAACGTGGAGATTGCCGAGCTCGTGGGCGACGAGAACATCTATACCTTTGGTGCCTCGTCCAAACAGGTCGAGCAGCTCTACGCCGACGGCACCTACAACGCCGGTGTGCTCTACCGCAAGCCCGGTATTAAACTGCTGGTGGACTTCATCACCAACCCGGCCTTTATGGCGACCGGCAACGCCGAGCGCCTGCAGCGCCTGCACGATGACATTAAGGGCAAGGACTGGTTTATGGCCCTGCTCGACATCGAGGAGTACATCCAGACCAAGGAGCACGTGCTGGCCGACTACGAGGACCAGGACGCTTGGATGCGCAAGGCGCTCATCAATATCGCCAACGCCGGCACCTTCTCGTCCGACCGCACCATCTCCCAGTACAACGACGAGATCTGGCACCTGAACTAATTTCGCTTCCCTTACCCATCCTCTTGAGAAACGGAGTCGTGGCAACACGGCTCCGTTTTTTGTGCCCGCACGTTACTCTGCGACCCAACTCGGCCAAACAATCTCGATCTGTAACAACTACTCGGTAAAAACGGTCCCAGCTGTTACAGATTGAGACATACCGGCCCCTCCCCTTGGGTTTATCTCGATCTGTAACATCTAGCAGCTGAAATTCACCTTTGGTGTTACAGATTTAGATGAAATGGTTAGCTCAGCGGAACCGTCTCGATCTGTAACATCTAACGTCCGAAATCAGCCTCACCCGTTACAGATCGAGACAAACGACCGGTCAGACAGCCCCAACACAAAGAAAGGCTCCCCTCTCGCCCAGTGGACGGGAGGGGAGCCTTATATGTGACCGCGGCAAAAGGATGGCAATACCGCAGTCGCCCAAAGGAAGGGCCTGGATGCACCGGGCCTAGATAAGGTTCTTGCCAGAGACCTTATCGAAGAGGTGGGTCGCGTTCTTCTCGAACTTGAACCAGATGGTGTCGCCAGCCTTGAGCGCGCCCTTGGCCTCGAGGTCGACGACGGGGATAATCAGGACAAACTGGCCGTCGGGAGCGGTCACGTGGACATGCTCGGTCGAGCCCATGAGCTCGGTCACCTCGACGGTACCCTGGAGCGCGCCCTCCTCGCCCTTGTCGGCAAGCAGGATCTGCTCGGGACGCACGCCGGCCGTAATCTCCTTCACGTCGCCGCCGTCCCAGTTGAGGGCAAGCTGAGCGCAAGTCTCGGGGGCGAGCGCCACGTTCATATCCTCGGTCTTGACGGTAAAGCCGTTGCCCGAGCGCACCAGCTGGGCATCGAAGAAGTTCATCTGCGGCACGCCGATGAAGCCGGCGACGAAGATGTTCGCGGGATGGTTGAAGACCTCCTGCGGCGTGGCGATCTGCTGGACAACGCCGTCCTTCATGACCACGATACGGTCACCGAGGGTCATAGCCTCGGTCTGGTCGTGAGTAACATAAATGAACGTGCCCTTGATCTCGTGGCGCAGCTTAATGAGCTCGGCACGCATCTGGTTACGAAGCTTGGCGTCCAGGTTGGACAGCGGCTCGTCCATCAGGAAGACCTTGGGGTCACGCACGATGGCGCGGCCGATAGCGACACGCTGGCGCTGGCCGCCGGAGAGCGCCTTGGGCTTACGGTCGAGGTACTCGGTAATGCCCAGAATCTCGGCAGCAGAGCGAACCTTGCGGTCGATCTCGTCCTTGGGAACCTTCTTGAGCTCGAGCGTAAATGCCATGTTCTCGTACACCGTCATATTGGGGTACAGAGCGTAGCTCTGGAACACCATGGCGATGTCGCGGTCCTTGGGCGCCACGTCGTTGACACGCTTGCCGTCGATGAGCACATCGCCCGAGGTAATGTCCTCCAGGCCGGCGACCATGCGCATCGTCGTGGACTTACCGCAGCCAGAGGGGCCAACGAGGACGACGAACTCCTGGTCGTGAACGGTGAGGTTGAAGTCCTCTACAGCGAGCACACCGTCCTCGGTAACCTTGAGGTTGTGCTTCTTCTCCTCGGTCTTCTTCTTTTTGCCAAAGAAGCCTTTCTTTTTTGACTCGTTGTTGGGATACACCTTCTGAACATGTTTGAGAACGATCTCGGCCATGTCTCTACCTTTCGATATGCGGCGCCGCGCTGAGGGGCGCCGCAGAAACTTGCAAAACAGTTACGGCATTAGCCCTTGACGGCACCTGCCACCACGCCGTCGATGATGTACTTCTGACAGAGGATGTACATGATAACGATGGGGATAACGACCATCATGATGCAGGCCATCATGGGACCGAGCTCGACGTGGCCGTAGCCGCCGCGGAAGTACTGGATCAAGATAGGAATGGTCTTGTACTTGGTGGAGTCGAGCGTAAGGTAGGGCAGCAGATAGTCGTTCCAGACCCACATGGTCTCGAGGATGCCGACCGAAAGATAGGTGGGCTTCATGATGGGAAGGACAATCTTAAAGAACACCTGGACCGGGTTGCAGCCATCAATCATGGCCGCCTCCTCGATCTCGAGCGGGATGTTCTTTACAAAACCGGCGAACATAAAGACCGCCAGGCCCGCGCCAAAGCCCAGATAGATAAAGCAGATGTTGAACGGCGTGTTAAAGCCGATGCGGTCCGCCAAATTGGACAGCGTGAACATGAGCATCTGGAACGGCACGACCATCGAGAACACGAACAGGTAATAGAAGAAGTTCGAGATCTTGTTGTTGACACGAACCACGTACCAAGCGCACATGGAGCAGCACACCAAGATCAGCACGACCGACGTGACCGTGATGATGAGCGAGTACATAAATGCCGAGGCAAAGCCCTGCTCGTTAAGGGCGTGCATGTAGTTTGCGAGGCCGTTGAACGTCTCGGGCGTGAGCAGATCGAATGCCGTGGTGGTGCTGATTGCGGTCGCTTTCTTAAAAGAATTAAGCGCAATCATGAACACGGGGTAGATCCACGCGAGCGACAGGATCGTAAAGAAAATCGAGAGCGCGCGGTTGATAACCTTATCGCGTTTCATTACTGCTGCACCTCCTTGGACCTCGTGGCCTTAAGCTGGATCATGGAGATGGCCACGACCAGGATGCAGAAGATAACCGCCTTGGCCTGACCAATGCCCTGCCATGCGATACCGGCACGCGAATAGAACGTGTTGTAGATGTTCAGGGCGAGCATCTCGGTGGAGTGCGCGGGGGCGCCGCCGGTAAGGGCGAGGTTCTGGTCGAACAGCTTAAAGCCGTTGGTGATGGACAGGAACAGGCAGATGGTGATGGTCGGCATCAGGTTAGGGATCTTAACCTTCCAAAACGTCTGCCATGCCGTAGCGCCGTCGACCTTGGCGGCCTCGATGTAGTCGGACGGAATGGACTGCAGACCAGCGATGTAGATGATCATCATGTAGCCGACCTGCTGCCACAGGGTCAGGATGATAAGGCCCCAGAAGCCAGCAGCAGAGTTAAGAGCGATGAGCTGGGCGCCCACGTTGGAGAGCAGGCAGTTGATCAGAATCTGCCAGATGTAGCCCAGCACGATGCCGCCGATCAGGTTAGGCATAAAGAAGATCGTACGGAAGATGTTGGTGCCCTTGAGCGCTTTGCGGGTGAGCGCCTGCGCGATGGCGAGGGCGATCACGTTGATGAGCACCGTCGACAGGAAGGCAAACGCCACGGTAAAGAAGAACGACGTGGCAAACTGCGGATCGGACAGCGCGCGCACGTAGTTCTCGATACCGACAAAGTGCGTATTGTTGATGGTAATAAACTGGCAGAACGAGAGATAGAAGCCCTGGATAAAGGGAATCACGAACCCGATCATAAACGCCAGGCACGTGGGCAGCATAAAGAGCGGCCACCAGCGCTTGAGTGCTTTGCCCATAGAAGGGTCCTTTCAATATGCAGGGGGCGGGCAAACCAACGTCTGCCCGCCCCCTGTCGCTAATCAGATAGCTTGGGCAGCAACTACTTACTCGGAAGCAGCCTTCTCGGTCTTCCAGCCATCGACGAAGGCGTTCTTGACGCCGTCCCACTTGCTGTTGTCGGCAGCATAGGCAATCAGAGCCTGCTTGAGGTTCTTCTTCCACTCCTCAGAGGGGATGTAGACGAAGTCCCAAGCGACGGTCTTCTTGCCGTCCTTGGCCATGGCAACGGCCTGCTGCGAGAAGACGTTGGTGGTTTCCTTGGCGCTCTTGAACGGGGCGGTCAGACCCATCTTGTCAGCGATGATGCTGGTGGCGGTGTCAGAAGTGACGCACCAATACATGAAGTCCTCGGTGGCCTTCTGGGCATCCTCGGAAGCCTGGGAGCTGACGCACCAGTAGTTCTCGCCGCCGGAGCACAGGCCCTGGTTCTCCTCGCCGTCGACACCGATGTAGATGGGCATCATGCCAATCTGATCGTCGGTCATGCCGGCCTTGGTGAGGTCAGCGTAAGCCCAGGAGCCGTTCTGATAGAAGACGGCCTTGCCGGTTGCGAACTCGTTGGTGGCGTCGTCGCCAGTCTTGGAAGCAAGCTGCGAAGGATCGCAGGTGGAGTCGGTGATATACAGGTCGAAAATCTGCTTGAAGTTGTCGAGATACTCGCCCTTGATCTCGTCGTCCTCCTGGTTGTGCTCCTTCTCGAACTCGTAGTAGAGCGGGAGGTTGGCGAGGTGGGTGGTGTAGCGCCAGCTGGAGGAGTCATCCATGCCAGCAGAAGTGAAGGCGCCCTCAATGCCGAGCTCGTCCTTGCGGGCCTGGATGTCGTCGGCACAAGCCTTCAGCTTGTCGAAGGAGTTGATGTCCTCGGCCTTGTAGCCAGCCTTCTCGAGCAGCTGCTTGTTGTAGATGATGCCGTAGCTCTCCTGGACCCAGTCGATACCCAGATCCTTGCCATCGGACTGCAGAGCCAGGGAGTCGTCAATGAGCTCACCGCGGAGCTTGGTATCGGACAGGTCGGCGCAGTAATCCTTCCAGTTCTTAAGACCGGTGGGGCCGTTGACCTGGAACAGGGTCGGAGCGGAGCTCTTGGACATCTCGGACTTGAGCTTCTCCTCGTAAGTGTTGGAGGCGGCGGTCACGATCTTGACCTCGACGCCCTTCTCCTTCTTATAGGCCTTGGCGATCTCCTTCCACTCCTTGTCGACCTCGGGCTTGAATTGGAGGAAGTAGACCTCGGCAGCGTCACCAGAAGCAGAGGAGCCGGAGCCGGCAGAACCACCGCAGCCCACGAGACCCAGACCAAGCACCGCAGCCGCGGAACCAGCAAAGCCCAGGAACTGCCTTCTGCTCATTTCGTTCTTCATTACAATCCACCCTTTCACACCGTGGCGGCACCCTTTGCCGCCGCCTTCGGAGATTGGCTCGGGGACTTTGCCCCTTTTGCTGATTTGTACAATACGCTATTTGGCTAGTTGTTTGAACAAGTATTACTAGAGCGGTAGAAAAACATCGGTGAACGGTAATTTCAACTTGATACTTGACAAGTTTTGTATAAACAATTATTTGTTATCGAATATAGAGAAAACGCCCGGTCAAGCCGATGCATCGTCGGTTTGACCGGGCGTTTTCTCTTTGAGGGCATGAGCCTCGTCAGGCTGCGAGCTAGCCGGCTATCGCTTGGAGTTGACGCGGTAGTGGAAGATCTCAGGATGCGTACGGGCGTGCGTAACCTCGAACAAAATGCCATCCGAGGTGTATGACTGGCTCTCCATGACGGCGACACAATTGTATTTGCCAAGGTCCAAGTAGCTGCAGTCCTCATCGTTGGCAAGCTCGACGCTCACTGTACGGCGACTCGCCATCACCTTGACGCCGCGTTTGTGCTCCAGATAGTCGTAAATTGACTTTGCGGCGATCTCGGGCGTCAGACCCTTGGCGATCGACTCCAAAAAGTAACCATGGTCTACTTGGCGCGCATTGCCGTTAAGGCTTCGGACACGCACCACGCGAATCAACTCCTCGCCCACCTTAAAGCCCAGGCGACGAGAGAGCTGCTCGGTGCAAATCAAATGCTCAAAAGACTTAACGTCCGTCGATGCAACGGCATTGTTGCGCTTTGCAAATTCGCCAAACGACTCAACTTCCTCGAGTGCGCCCAACATGTCGGTTTCGCCCTTAAGCCAAATAACGCGCACGCCCTTGCCGTGTATGGGCTGCACAAACATCCCGTCGGCCAGCATGCTCAAAGCGCGGCGGACGGTATTGCGCGTGCAGCCAAATTCCGCGGTCAGCTCGGCTTCGGTTGGCAGCATCTCCTGAAACGCATAGGTCCCATTAATGATGCGCGAGCGTATTTCTCGGTAGATTCCTTCGTATATTGCTTTTGGCATTGTTTCACCTCTACATTATTTATTTCCGGCTAGGCACGATAGCATTTCTTAAAGTTGTTTAAACCGAATATCGGTAAAGCGACAGGATTTAACCGTTGACGGTTTCTGTCGTGCCCAAATCGGTTTCGCTCAAAACTGCCGGCACGACAATCGTCTGGTCCTCTACAATGAATCCATTGTTTAAACGTTTCCCCACGCGCAACGCGCCTCGATATTCGGAAGGCAGAACATGCTGCAAAAAATCCAACGCTTTGGCGGGGCAATGTTCGCTCCCGCCATGCTGTTTTCTATATCGGGCCTCATGGTCGGCGTCTCCGCTCTCGCAACGACTGCGGACATCGTCGGCGATCTAGCCGTATACGGAACCCCTTGGTACGTTTTTTGGGCCATCATCCAGCGCGGCTCATGGACGGTCTTTAAACGCCTCCCGCTCCTTTTTGCCGTAGCGCTGCCTATCGGTCTTGCCCAAAAGCAACCGGCACGCTGCTGCCTCGAGGCACTCGTGGCCTATTTTGCCTATTGCTTCTTTTTGAGCGAGATCATTAAGCTGAGCGGAGACAACCTTGGGCTTAAGTACCCGTCATCTTTGACCCCCGCCAACGGTATCACCGTCATCGACGGCATCAAGACGCTCGACACCGGCATTATCGGCCCGCTGGTGGTATCGGCAACCGTCGTCGCCATCCATGACCGCTTCTACGATGCCAAGGTTCCCGATTGGCTCGGCACCTTCTCGGGCTCCTCGCTGGTCTACCTCATCAGCTTTTTTGCCGTGTTTGCCCTTGCCGCTATCTCGGCCGCCATCGTGCCCTCCGTATACGCAATGACCGAAACGCTGCGCCATGCACTTACGAGCGTCGGCCCCTTTGGCGTGGGCATCTTTGTGTTTTTGGAGCGAGCGCTCGAGCCCATGGGGCTGCACCACCTGCTCTACATGCCGATCTACTACGACAACCTGGTCATTAACGACGGCATCTACGCCACATGGAGCAGCTTGCTCCCCATCCTCTCCCATAGCACGCGCCCCCTTAATGAACTTGCGCCGTGGGCCGGTTTTACCGCCACCGGCTGGGTCAAACTCTTTGGCCTTCCCGCCATCGCAGCCGCGTTCTACTCCACCGCAAAACCAGAGCGCCGCGCCGGCCTCAGGGTCATCCTTGTTCCCGCCATCATCGCCTCGGTGGTTTGCGGCGTTACCGAGCCACTCGAGTTTCTCTTTATGTTCACCCACCCCGGGCTCTTTTTTCTCTACGCCGTCTTATCGTCTTGCCTTGCCACAACCATGAATCTCTTTGGCATCGTCGGCATCTTCTCGGGTGGCCTCATGGAGATGGCAGCCTTCAACTTTATTCCGCTCATGCGCACGCATGCCGGTGCCTATCTTTTGGCGCTCGGTATCGGCCTTGCCTTTAGCCTCATCTTTTTTGTTAGTTTTCGAGCACTCATCTTGATCTATGACCTTAAGACTCCGGGCCGCGAGGATCATGTCGTCAATCGCGCGGCAATCGATTGTTTAACGGGAAGCGACTTTGCCAAAGAGCAATCTCCCAATGACGAGGTCAATAGTCGATCCGATCAAGATCACGTCCTCGCTGAGCGGGTAATTCAGCTTTTAGGTGGCGTTGGCAATATCGTGGGCGCAACCAACTGCGCCACGCGCCTGCGCGTCGAGGTCGCAGACCCTTCCATCGTTGCAGATAACGCGTCGTTTGTCGCGGTGGGCGCCAAGGGCCTCATCATTACGGGCAAGACCGCCCAGGTGATTATCGGCATCTCCGTTCCCCGCGTTAAAGAGCATTTTGACCAGATCATGGGCCTCGAGCCGGAATTTGTGCCCACCACCTCGGCCTCCCCTGCCGCCAGCGCAGCCCATAAGCGCGGCGATATTTGCTTCTTCGATATCGACGGAACGCTCGCCTGGCAAGACCCCAGGCTCGCCCAAGACCTTCCCGAAGACGAGCGGGACCTCTCCCCCTATCCCAACGAGGCGGTTTCGCAGGCAATCCGCGAGTTTGTCGCCAACGGCAACATGGCCTTCATCTGCACAGGGCGCACCCTCAGCTGCATCCACCCCAAACTTCTTGAGCTGCCCTGGACCGGCATCGTCTGTCTTGCGGGCGGTTACGCCGAGATCGACGGACACGCAATTCGCGATCTGTCGATGACACCCAGCATGCTGCAGCATCTTGCCCCCTATCTTGAGCAATCGGGCGAGGTCATCCGCTTTGAGGGCCTCAACGGCGTCGTGCGCATGAGTGCCGATGCCCCCGATGCCCCCGGATACGCGCGCACCCTGGGCGACGCAGTCACGCAGCTGCAACATTACAGTGTCTACAAGATCTTGATGTCTACATCGCTCGCCAACCACATCGCTCAAGATAAGACACTTGAGCCGCTGCTGTGCTTTAACGAGCTCGAACTCGAGGTAACCGAAATCTCGCCCCGCGAATGCACGAAGCGCGGGGGCATCCAGTCTGTACTCGACGCCCTCGATCCCCACCACGGAACCGTATACGGCATTGGCGACGCCAGCAATGACATCTCGCTGATGAACGCCGTCGATGTCGGTATCGCCATGGGCAACGCACCAGACTATCTCAAGGATAAGGCCGATTACGTGACCGACACCGTCGATCACGACGGTGTCGTTGCGGCGCTCGAGCATTTTAAGCTGATTTAGGCACACTCCATCAAACGCACGCCCGTTGTCCTAAATCGCCAAAACTGCCGCGCCAAACGCCCTGATGTGGCAATATGTTGTCTGCATATTGCATCAATGCAACCTCAGAAAGAATGCGAGAACCCGTGTCCAGTCCGTTTACCAGCTTTTTAGCCCAACACTTTGACCAGATTAACGACTATCTGGCCACGTTCTTTGACGGACAGGCGACCTCTGCCGATATCGAGCGCTACCTGTACGCGCCGCTCTCGGCTTTTACGGCCAACGCCGGCAAGCGCCACCGCCCGCTTATCTGCATGCTCGCCGCAACCGCAGTGGGCGGCAGCTTTGAGAGCGCCCGCAGCGCCGCGGCAGCTATCGAGCATTTCCAGTCGGGCGCGCTGATCCACGACGACATCGCCGACAACGGACAGCTTCGTCGAGGCAAGCCCTGTATGCACCTTACCGAGGGCACGGGCCTTGCCATCAATTGTGGCGACCTGGCGCTCACCATGGTCACCAAGACGGTTCTCGACGACCCTACGCTGGAGTCCGACGTGAAGCTGCGCGTGCTCCACGAGCTTACCGAGATGATCGTCCGCACCATTGAGGGTCAAGCACTCGACCTGGGTTGGGTCCGTGACGGGCGCTTTGATATCTCGGTTGATGACTACCTGGACATGGCGACGCACAAGACCGCGTTTTACAGCGGAGCCACGCCGCTTGCCGCCGGAGCCATTATCGGCGGCGGCAGCGATGAGCAAATCGAAGCGCTGCGCGCCTTTGGCCTACACACAGGCCTTGCCTTTCAGATTCAGGACGACCTGCTCAACCTTGTCGGCACTAAGGAAGCCGCCAACAAGGACTTCCGCACCGACATCACCGAGGGCAAGCGCACGCTTGTCGCCGTACACGCCCTCTCTGATGAGCGCCACCACGACGAAGTCGAGGCGATTCTTTCCTCGGGCACCGATGATCCCGCGCAGCTCGCACGCGCCGTGGAGATCTTCCAGGAGACCGGCTCTATCGATTACGCCCACACTTACGCGCTCGACCTGACCGCTAAGGCCAAAGCGGCCATCGAGAACGTTGAGCTTGATCCGCACGCACGCGAGCTGTTCCTCTCCATGGCAGATTTCTTTGTGGAGCGCCTTAACTAACGGGTGTTATAAAACCTGTCAGCAGCGTATTTAGGCACAACTTGCTACACTGTTGAGTGCATGTTTATGCATCCCTTTGCGTTGTCTATCCGACACACGCTCAAATAGTACGAATGGTACGCCGAAAGGGGTTCGTTCATGGAACCTATTACAACGGGCATGCAAGGAGCAGCCGTCGAGGACGTGCAGTCTCGTCTCCTGCAGCTCGGCTACACGATTGATGCCGCCGAAGTCACCGACAAGTACTTTGGAGCCACCACTGAGCAGGCCGTCAGCACCTTCAGGCTCGACAGCGGCCTTGCTGCCGGTCATGCCGTCGATATCCCCTGTTGGAGCGCCCTTGTAGACGCTTCGTATAAGCTGGGCGACCGCACCCTCTATCTGCGCATGCCCAATTTCCATGGCGCCGATGTGCAGGCCCTGCAGCGCGCTCTCAACGTTTTGGGCTTTGCCTGTGGCGAAGACGACGGCTACTTTGGTCCGCATACCGAGGCCGCCCTGCAGCAGTTCCAGGAAAATGTCGGCCTGTTTGCCGACGGCATGGCCTTCCAGGACACCTACGCCTACATCAACCGCCTGCACCATGTGTGGGAGGGCAAGCCCTCGGTCACCGAAGCCGAGTCCCGCATCGGTTTTGCTCGCGCCGCCAACGTGCTCGAGCGCTTCCAGATTGCCGTTATCGGCGAGGACCCCATCGCGCGCAGTGTTGCGTCGCGCATGTGGAATATCGCCACGGCAACGACCGACAACAGCGGCATGATGCTCTGCGACTCCGAGGTCCCAACCGACGTTGACCTGGTGCTCGAAATCGCAAGCGACGAGCTGCCCGCCGACGCCGCACCGCGCGCCACGATTGCCCTCGCCGAGTGCCACAACCTGGCCCAGCGCATCCGCACTGCCAATGTCGCCGCGCAGCAGAAGCCGGCACGCATTCGCATTGAGCTCACGGGCATGACGCGCTACAACGGCACCTTCACGGCCAGCGACGCGCAGACACTCGCTGTACGCCTGCTCGACGGCGTTTGCGATGCCCTCGCAGATTAGGTAAACTAAACGAGTTGCTTTTGGGCAACACCACACATTGGGACGTAGTTCAACGGTAGAACTCCGGTTTTTGGTGCCGGCTGTTGGGGGTTCGAATCCCTCCGTCCCAGCCATTAAAATTGAGCGCCCTGAGTCCATAACGGCCCAGGGCGCTTTCTTGTAGGCAAGCGGAGGGATTCGAACCCGCAAGGGTGCGAAGCCGAGGAAACGCGAAGGCGCCCCAAGCCCGTTAGGACCAAGAGCGCCTTTCATCTAGAAAATATCAGCCCAGTTCCGAAAAGCGAGCCGCTTGCGACAACCAAGTAGCCACAGGCCCCGGGAGAGCGGGGACACCGGCTTAGGTTTATCGCGAGTTCCGCACGAACAGGAGGCCACTTAATGTGGCCTCCGTCGTGAGCAGGACTGTAGAGCAGGAAACCTAAGCCGGTGTCCCCACTCTCCCGGGGCCGAACGCCCTAGTTGTTGAGCATGCGGTCGAAGCTTCCCGAGTCGCCATCCCGATAGTCGGCGGTCATCAGGATCTCCTGCGGAATGCGCCCGCCTTCACGTAGCACGTTGCGGAACTGCACGCGCGTAACCATGGGCAGATCCTTGATCGTCGCTGCCAGGTTCTGCGGCACGCCCTGGTTGGCAGCCGCGGGCTCGCACTCGCCGCCGGCCTTCACGCGACGCTTATGCTCGGCGAGCATGGCGCGGTACATGCCGGCATGCAGGCGAATCTCAACCACATTGGCATTGCGAGCCTGTTCGACGATGCGCGCGCCCTCGCGATCGATGTCGCCTACGTAGTAGACGTAGTTAAAGCGATAGCCAATCTCGGCCAGATAATCGTCCAAGGCATGCGAGACGCTCGCCTTGCATCCGCCGCCAAAAATCACGCCGCCCACCTTGATGCCAAAGAGCTTGGCGTGCTTGCGGCCACGCAGCAGCTTGACGATCTCGTCGTAGGTGTCCAGGTTCTCGACCATAATGAACGGCTTGTCGGCGCCCAGCGTAAAGAAGCCCGTAAAGTGCACGGGGCGATTGGGGGCGACCTTGATCGCCTGCATGCTGATGCCCTTTTCGGTCATACGCCTGATCAAGCGCTCACCGTGCTTGCCGTCAAAAGCCTTCTCGTCGTTAAAGATCTGGTAGGCACGCTGGCGGCGCGAGGCAACCGGCGTATCGGCACCTCGGTTCTGCTCGATCCAAGCCTGGATGATTGCGATTTCCTCGGCAATCTTGCGGTTGGACATCTCGTTGTGCTGAGTGCGCTGCGGAGCCTTTTTGCCGTCCTTGCCCTCGACCTTTACGATCTGTGTCTGCTGCTCCTTGATCTTAGAGAGCGCCGTAGGCGTAGGGACAACCTTGAGCAGCTGCCTGCCTAAAACGCGGGCAAGGGCAAACGCCGAGACCTCGCCGTGGACGGACGACTTGGGCTGCTGGGCAGCAGTATCTGCTGCGGCAGACTCCGGCTTCTTCTGAGACTTGCGCTTAGAATCGCCCTGGGAATTGCGCTCGTGCTTCGGCATAGACGCCTGCTTCTGCGGACGAACGGACTTGCTCTCCTTCGCCGGCTGGCGCTTAGGCTGCCCCGAAGAAACCTCGGCCTTCGCATCCTCGTTCTGCGGCGTGGTCTTCTCGGTTGCAGTCTCGGCATGGGAACTGCGGCCCCCACGATGGCGACGGCGGCGAGGCTTGCTCGACGCGCCCTGCTCCGCCTGCTCATCAGTAGGCTGCTGGCCCTTGGCCTCGGCATCAACCTCAAGCTGCGGCTCAACAGGCTTCTGCTCGCGAGCCGCCGGCTCAACGGTCTTCTCGTCCTTCTCGCCCTGAGTGGTCGAAGCCGGCTCGCTCTTCTCCTGACGCCTTACGGGATACGCGCGCCCCGCAAAACCACGTCCGGGACGGCATGAACCCGGAGCCTTCTTGGCAGACTCCTCAACATCGTCTGCAACCTCAGAAGACTCTTCAACCTCACGCGCGGCATCCTGCTGTGCAGCCTTAAAGTGAGCACCGCGACGGCGCTTGGGCTCTTGGGCCTCCACGGGCTTTTGCTCCTTCGTGGGCTTCTGCGACTCGGCAGCAACCTCGGTCTCAACAGCCTCGGCATCCGTCTCACCCTTTTGAGCAACGGCGCGACGGAAGCGCTCCTGCTGGGCGCGGCGCTGCGCATCGCGCTTGCCACTCCCGCCAAAACCGCCGCGGCCGGCCTTGGCCGTAAAGGCGCGAACGACGCTCTCGTCAAGCAGCTCGTCGGTATCGACATGCTCGCGCGGAGCCGTTTCCACCGAAGCGGGCGCCTCGACAACGTCCTCGACGGCCTCTTCGGCAACCTCGACGGGCCGCTCCTGGGCATCGTTAATCTCGGCATTGATGGTATAGAACGCCGGGCGCCCGTTAATGCCGCTACCCTCGATCTTGGTCACGATCTTTGCCGCGATA
>JAIHVJ010000204.1 GCA_022720335.1 Collinsella sp. | reverse complement strand
GGGTAGCGCGCGCAGCCGTGGTGTAAGAAGCAAGGGAGGGCCATCGCCTAGAATCGTCAGTGCCTAGATATTCGACGAAAGGAAAGACGATGGCCCACAGCGACATTCTATCCCAGCCGGACCGGGGGCTCGGCCTCGACCGGCCCCAGACCGAGGCCCTGCTCGCGCTGTTCTCGCAGTGCGACGACCTGAGGGAGTTCGGCAGGGAGGTGATCCAGTCCGTGGTCAACGCCCTGATGGACTCCCAGGCGCAGGAGGCCTGCGGCGCGCCCCGCGGCTCCAGGTCGCCCGAGCGCGTCAACAGCAGGAACGGCTACCGCGAGAGGTCCCTGTCGACGTCCCTCGGCGACCTCGACCTGCGCGTCCCCAAGCTGCGCGAGGGGACCTACTTCCCCGAGGGCATACTCGAGCGCTACACGCGCGTCGAGGCGTCCATGGTCGCGCTCGTGCGCGAGATGTACGTCGCGGGGGTGAGCACCCGCAAGGTCGGGCTCGTCGCCGAGGAGCTCGGCGTCTCGTCGCTGTCGAGCTCCGAGGTGTCGGCGCTGTGCGCCGGGCTGGACGAGGAGGCCGAGGCGTTCAGGACCCGGCCGATCGAGGGCGAGCACCCCTACGTGTGGCTCGACGCCACCTACATGAAGTGCAGGACCGGCGGGCGCTACGCGAGCGTCGCGCTCGTCACGGCGATCGGCATGTCGTCCTCCGGGCACAAGGAGTTCCTCGGCTGCGCCTGCTTCGACAGCGAGAGCGAGGCCGCCTGGTCCGAGTTCCTCGGCTCCCTCAGGGACAGGGGCCTGCGCGGCGTGAGGCTCGCGGTGTCCGACGCCCACGCCGGGCTCGTCGCCGCCGTCTCCAGGGTCCTGCCGGGCTGCTCCTGGCAGCGGTGCCTGACGCACCTCCAGCGCGACATCAGGGGCCACATCCACAGCCTCGCCGGCCAGGCGCTCGCCGCCGACCTCGTCCGGGCGTGCACGGGGCAGTCCGATGCCGACGTCGCCCGCGCGGCGTGGGACCTGGCGGCGCCCAGGGTGCGCGCCCTCTCCCGCTCGGCCGGCGACGTCTTCGAGGGCGCGAGGGAGGACGCGCTCGCCTTCATGTCCTTCCCCCGCGAGCATTGGCAGAAGATCAGGACGAACAACGTGCAGGAGCGCGCGAACCGCGAGATCAAGAGGAGGTACCGCTCGGTGCAGTCGTTCCCCTCCGAGGCGTCCATGATGCGGCTCGTGTGCGCGGTGCTCGCCGGCGAGGAGGGCAGGTGGGCCGCCCAGAGGGTCGCCTCGCCCGAGTCGGCCGCCCGCGCGTCTGTCCCGGCCCCGGCACCGGAACCGCTCGAGGGCGAGAGGCTCGAGGCGGTCAGGCTGGCCGCGCACGAGGCCATAAGGGAGGTCCTTGACCGCCACGGCGTGGCGGAATAGCCTTAGGCGCAAGGGGCGCTGACGCGGCCCTCCCTCTTACACCACAAAAATTCGCGCGATCTCGGCATGGTCGAAGGCATTCGAATCATCGTAGTAATTAGGCGCATTTTGTAGCAAACGGTTCATTCAAGTTCGAACTCGAAGACCGATGGTCCCCTCATCCACGGCTGTGAGCGAAAATACCAAATAGAATAAAAATCGAATGGCTAAGTCTGTTTGGCGAACGGAGGCAATATGGGCGAGGTAGTTGAAAGCGACTGGAAGCTGTTTAAAGAGCTGCTCCCAAAATGGCAAGAAAGCTATATGGAAATGCTCATCGGCCAGTACATCGAGATACTGAACGGTGGCAGTGAAGCGTCCAGTAGATTTTGGGCGTTAGAAGAGCGTATCAATAGGGACAAGCTGTCCTCAGGAGTGCTTGTGAACGATATTCGCCGCAGCACCATGCGTTATGAGATAGCCAACTTGCTTTCCGATAACGTTATCACGCTCGACGACCTTGACGGTTTCACCGAAGACATTAATGGCTACGCACGACGTTGCATCGGTCGGCAAGAACGCTGAGCGACATGCGCATCCACAGCCGCTGTACTGCATAAACCGCCCCGCCGGATGCATATTTCGGCTGGGTGGTTGCTTTTTGCCCACGGGTACCCCAGGGGGCGGCGTGCAAATCCCGGAGTATTCAGCATCCCGGAGTCCGCGGGCGCGGGAATGGGTGCACAAAACCGCGTTGAAAACCTTGATTATGAGCCCTCGGCACCTCAAGGATCGCTCATTTTTACAGTATGCGGCTCATGGCGCCTGCTTTTCGCCCAAAATCCAGTATGCAGGCACCCTCGGCTGCTGAATACTCCCAAAAATGCACGCCGCATCCTACCCCAGGCACCCGCAGCAAGAAGACGAATAGTCTCGGCCTCCCCAGTCACCGCAGGAGGCCCTAGGGCTTACCTCCCAAATCTTTCCGCAGGACGGAAGGATCCCGCCGCGCGAAGCGCACGGCGGGATCCTGACATGTCCGAGGACGATTTGGGAGGTAAGCCCTGGGGTCTCCGATGAGAGCAGTTTCGGCCGAGGCTATTCGTCGCCGAAGCTGATGCCCAACGCCTTGGCCTCGCGCACCAGATCGCTCTGGGGATCGACATACTTGAGCTTGCCGGCGACATCCTCGAGCGGCATGTGACACATCTTGCCGTCACGCAGGGCGATCATGTAGCCAAACTCGCCGCGTAGACAGCCCAGTGCCGCCTCGACGCCGCACTGGGTCGCAAAGATGCGGTCCTGGGCGTCGGGCTGGCCGCCGCGCTGCGTGTGGCCGGGGATGGCGACGCGGGTCTCGCGACCGGTCTTGGCCTCGATCTCCTTGGCGATGTCGTAGACGATCGACGGGCTCGTGCGCTCGGCGAGCTTCTTCTTGTACTCCTTCTTGGACAGCGCCGCGTCCTCCTTGGAGATAGCGCCCTCGGCGACGGCCACGATGGTAAAGCGGCTGCCGGT
>JAIHVJ010000023.1 GCA_022720335.1 Collinsella sp. | reverse complement strand
TGGCACTTCAACAACATTGTCGCAGCCCCGACCCGCGGTCACGAGCGGGGGCTCCTGTCGTTTCCGTGCCCCTGGATTGGGTCATAGTGTCTGTCGTTTATGAATATGCCGATTTTGCAGTACGCCGGCGAGATTCGATCCGCCGTGCTGCTGGTGCACGGCGAGAAGGCGCACTCCCGCTATTTCAGCGAAACTGCGTACGGCAAGTTGACCGGAGACAACAAGGAGCTGCTCATTATCCCCGGAGCCAGCCACACCGACCTTTACGATCAGATGGATGTCATTCCGTTTGAAAAGCTGAAGGCGTTCTTTGGGGAGCATCTGAAATAAGGCGTGCCTTGATTTAATGCCAAGTCTCCAGCGACGATCCTTCTAAAGAGTGGGAGTAGCTGAAACGAGGCGATTGATTAACTCCATTCGTTTTGGTTACAAAAAAACATGCCGCACGCCTGCGGCATGAAGGAGGGGGATTCTTATGAAAATCGTTGTATTGAGCGGCAGCCCGCGTAAGGGCGCCAATACCGACGCCATGGTCGAGGCGTTTGCCGAGACCGCGTGTGAGGGCGGCAATACGGTTGAGGTCATCCGCGTTGCCAGCAAGAAGATCGCCGGCTGCTTGGGATGCCAGTACTGCTTTACCCATGAGGGCACCTGTGTGCAGAAGGATGACATGGCCGACGTGATTGAGTCGCTGAAAGGCGCCGATATGGTCGTCTTCGCTTCGCCTATCTACTGGTTCGATATCACCGCGCAGGAGAAGGCCGTCATCGACCGCCTGTACGCCTTCGGTGCCACGGGATTCCCGTTCACCAAGACGGCCCTTTTGCTCGATAGCCACAGCGAGGGCGTCTATGATGCGGCGATCACTATGTACAAGTCAGCCTGCGCGTACTGCAAGTGGGAGGACCAGGGCATTGTCACCATTAGCGGCATGACCGAGCGCGACAGCATGGCATCCTCGCCCAAGTTGAAAGAGGTGTGCGAGCTCGCTCGCAAGCTGGCCTAAGGACAAGAAGAGCGCATGGCAATCAGCGCTAGCGGAAATGCGTGCCGTCCTTACCAAGAGGAGTGCTGATTGCCATGCAATGATGCTCCAGCGGACAATTCCGGCGTGCTAAAACGCCTTCTCGTTCAAGAATTCCCTGAACGCGGGGATGTCGAAGCCGACGAGGCCACGTCCACGTTCCCCGATAACGCCGTCCTCGAGGAGGCGGCGCTTGTACTGGCTTGCGTAGTTGCTTGCGACGCCCATACGCTTGGCTATCTCCGAGACCCTGCTGGGTCCAGAATCAGGCAACATCGCGAGCAGAAACTCAATGTCTTTATCGGAAAGCTCTCGATAGGTCGTTTCGAGAATGCGATCGCGCAACTCCATGCGTGCGAGCAGGGAACCCTGCTGGACATCGGATGTGCTGATTTGGGGCGAGTTCTCCGAAACATCCCAAGTGCGATATCCGACGAGCTGCATCATGTAGGGGAATCCGTCGACGGCCTTCACAGCATCCTCGAGCGCTTCTGGCGTGATTGAGCGTCCTCCAGCCTCAATGGTTTTGCGGAAGGCATTTGCAATCTCAACATCAGTGATTCGTCCCAGCTGATGATACTGGGAGCGCCTGAGGAACGAAACAGAATCGTTGCGCAGCAGCGCCGATACTTTGTAGGGTAGCCCCGCCATGAGAAGGGCTACCTTTTTGCCCTCTCGTACAAAATGTTGGTAGACAGAGGCAAATTGGAGCATTTCATCAAGATCGACCGTGACTTCATCGATAGTGATGAGAAGCCCGATGTCATGCTTCTCGAGCTGCCTGAAAATGCTGTTCATACGTGTGCGCCAGTTGCCCTGGGCCTCTTGAGCACACGTCCAATCGATGCCCACTGGACCAATTTGAACGCCGTTTATGCGCGCATGAGGCTGTGAGAGGTAGCTATCTGCGGCTTCTTTGGTTCGCTCGATAATATCTTCGAGCATGCCTGGCATGGCGGAGACATTTGCTGCGATCCAGTCGTGTTCAAGCGCCGTTTCTGAAAGGAGCGAGAGAAGCGCCGTCTTGCCCGTTCCCCTTGCGCCCGTAAAAATAGTCGACAGGTTGGGATCTCCCGGGCCATTGATAAAGCCACGGTTGATGTCACGCAGGATATGCTCGCGACCCGCTAGAAAGGGAGGGACGCTTCCGAACGTCGGGGTAAAGGGGTTCTTGCTGTACTCCATGGTAGCTCCTTTGCAAGTTTTGCTTATTTTTGCAAGTTTTGCTAACGTTTGCAAGTTTTGCTAATGACTGACCAAAGGGCATCGAAGCAGTGACGCTGACATTTTTTACGCAGAAAAATAAGCAGAAATCAATTTATCTGCGTTAAAAAATAGTTGAGAAGAAAAACGACGAGTCCCGGGCGCAATGCCGTTGCGTTCCGGGCCTCGTCGCTTTGCGAAGTATCTAACGATCTCGTTGCCGTCGTCCTAGTCAAACAGACTCGGCATGTCGTTTTCTTTCATGAGGGCACCGGCGGAGGGTAGGCTCTGCGCGGTGAACTTCTCGGCCGAGACGCCGGCGCCGAGGATGTCCTCGGTCGTGCCGACGGTGGTGACCGAGCGGCCCTTCTTGGCCGTGAAAGCCTGGACACCCTGCGTGTTGGTAGTCGTCTTGGTCTTGAGCAGCGACGTGTTGAAGTTCATCAGGCGGTAGTCGCTCGAGACCAGCGCGAGGTCGCGGTCCTCCTTGAGCACCTGCGCATACAGCAGCTTGCTGCCGCCGTAGATGGCGTTCTTAAGGCGCTTGCGGTTGGTCTTGGTAGCGTATCCGGCAAGTGCGACACGCACCACGCGGCCGTTCTCAAAGACAAACAGCACGTCGGCCGTGTAGTCCTCGGGGTCGATGACCCAGATCACGCTCTCGTCGGGTTCCATCTCAAGGTCGGTGGGCAGGTACGAGCCCAGCTGTGCCGACTTGGTGTCCTCAAACGCCGCAACCTTGCACTTGTACACCTGGCTCTTGTTGGTAAAGACCAGCAGCTCGTGGGTGTTGGAGGACGGAAACTCGATAAAGGGTTTATCGCCGTCCTTGTACTTGAGCGTCGCAGCTTTCTTGAGCACACGGTCCGTCATCTTTTTCAGATAGCCCTCGCGCGAGAGCATGATGGTAACCGGATACTCCTCGACCTCGGGCTCCAGGCTTACCTCGATGACTTCGTGGGGCTCGATCCTGCCCGTGCGGCGCGGCATCACATATTTCTTGTTGACCGCGGCCAGCTCGTCGCTGATGACCTTCTTGATGTTCTCCTCGCTGGAGAGGATCTCCTCGAGCTCGGCGATCTCGCCCTCGAGCTTCGCGATGTCCTTGGTGCGGTTGAGGATGTACTCCTCATTGATGTTGCGGAGCTTAAGCTCGGCAACAAACTCGGCCTGGGTCTCGTCGATGTCGAAGCCGCGCATAAGGTTGGGCACGACCTCGGCTTCGAGCTTGGTGCCGCGGATGATGGCGATGGCCTTGTCGATGTCGAGCAGAATGGCCTCAAGACCGTGCAGCAGGTGCAGGCGCTCGGACTTTTTGCCCAAATCAAAGTTAATGCGGCGACGCGTGGACTGAATGCGCCACGCGACCCACTCGTGCAGGATCTGACGCACGCCCATAACGCGGGGGTAGCCGTCGACCAACACGTTAAAGTTGCACGAGAACGAGTCCTGCAGCGTGGTCGAGCGGTAGAGCTTGGCCATGAGCTTGTCAGGATCGACGCCACGCTTAAGGTCGATGGCGATGCGCAGGCCCGAAAGGTCGGTCTCGTCACGGATGTCGGCGATCTCCTTGACCTTGCCCTCCTTGGAGAGCTTGACGATGCGCTCGATGATGACATCGGTTTTGGTGGTGTAGGGGATCTCGTAGACCTCAATGATGCGCTCTTCGGGAATCCAGCGCCAGCGGGAGCGAATCTGGAAGCTGCCCAGGCCGGTCTCGATGATCTTTTCCATCTCCTCGCGGCGGTAGATAATCTCGCCACCGGTCGAGAAATCGGGCATGGGCATGTACTCGAGCAGGTCGCAGTCGGGATCCTGCAGGTAATGCATCGTGGCGGTGCAGACCTCGTTGAGATTGAAACCGCAGATGTCGGACGCCATAGCGACGCCGATGCCCTTGTTGGCCGAGACGAGGATGTTGGGGAACGTGGTGGGCAGCAGGCGCGGCTCCTTCATGGCACCGTCGTAGCTGTCGACGAAGTCAACCGGGTCCTTGTCGATGTCCTTGAAGATCTCGGCGCTGATGGGGGCGAGCTTGGCCTCGGTATAACGCGAGGCCGCGTAGCTCAGGTCGCCCGAATAGTACTTGCCAAAGTTGCCCTTCGACTCCACAAAGGGGGCGAGCAGCGCTTCGTTGCCCGTGGCCAGGCGCACCATCGTCTCATAGATCGCGGCGTCGCCGTGCGGGTTGAGCTTCATGGTCTGGCCAACGATATTGGCGCTCTTCTGGCGCTCGCCCTTAAGCAGGCCCATCTTGTACATGGTGTAGAGCAGCTTGCGGTGCGAGGGCTTAAAGCCGTCGATCTCGGGGAACGCACGCGAGACGTTAACGCTCATGGCGTAGGGCATGTAGTTGACCTCGAGCGTCTGCGTGATCGGCTGATCGGTGACCTCGGAGTGCAGGCCGATGACGTTCTCGGCGTTAACCTGCTTTTTCTTTGGCTGGTTCTTCGTCTTCTTCTTTGCCACGATATCCTCTTGAACTTCTTATGGGCCGTCGTTATCGATTTGCTGCTACTGCAGGTCCAGCTGGTCCAGGTATTCCTTGCCGTGCTCGGAGATATGGCGCTTGCGGCCCGCCTCGTCGTTACCCAGCAGAAGGTTGAACATGGTTTCCATCTTGGTGACGTCCTCGGGCTCCACCTTAATCAGGCGGCGCGTCTCGGGGTTCATGGTGGTGAGCCACATCATGTCCGGGTCGTTCTCACCAAGACCCTTGGAGCGGTTGATGGAGCACTTCTGGTCGCCGATTTCCTTGAGGATGCCGTTCTTCTCGAGCTCGGTGTAGGCAAAGTAGGTCTTGTCTTTGCAGTTGATCTCGTAGAGCGGCGACTCGGCGATATACACGTAGCCCTCGTCGATAAGTGTGGGCACCAGTCGATAGAGCATGGTGAGTACGAGCGTGCGGATGTGATAACCGTCGACATCAGCGTCCGTACAGATGATGACCTTGTTCCAGTTGAGGTTATCCAGGTCAAAGGCACCAAGGTTCTTGATGCGCTTGTCCTTGATCTCCACGCCGCAGCCCAGCACGCGCATGAGGTCCATGATGATGTCGGACTTAAAGATGCGCGGGTAGTCCTCCTTCAGGCAGTTGAGAATCTTGCCACGGACGGGCATAACGCCCTGGAACTCGGCATCGCGCGACGTGCGAATGGCGCCTGCTGCCGAGTCGCCCTCTACGATGTAGATCTCGCGGCAGCTCTTGTCCTTGGAGCGGCAGTCGATGAACTTCTGCACGCGGTTGGCCATGTCGGTCTTCTGCTGCAGGTTGGTCTTGATGCTCTGACGCGTCTTCTCGGCGTTCTCGCGCGAGCGCTTGTTGATGAGCACCTGCTCCATGATCTTGTTGGCGGCGTCTTTGTTCTCGATCAGGTAGGTCGAGAGGCGCTCCTTAAAGAAGGCGGTCATGGCCTGCTGGATAAAGCGGTTATTGATGGCCTTTTTGGTCTGGTTCTCGTAGGACGTCTGGGTGGAGAAGCAGTTGGTCACCAGTACCAGGCAGTCCTGGACGTCCTGCCACTTAATGCCGCTCTCGTTTTTGTTGTACTTGCCCTGTTGCTTGATGTAGGCATCGATGGCGCTGGTCAGAGCGCTGCGGGCAGCCTTCTCGGGCGAGCCGCCGTTCTCGAGCCACGATGAGTTATGGTAGTACTCCTGCATCATGAAAGTGCGCGAGAAGCACATGCAAGCAGTGATTTTTACGTTGTAGTCGGGCAGGTCCTCGCGATCGCGACCGCGACGGTCGGCCTCGATAAAGAAGGGCTCGGTGAGGTAGTCGGTACCGACCTTCTCGAGCACGTAGTCCTCGATGCCCTTGGGATAGCAATAATCCTCTTCGGAAAACTCGCCATCGTCGCCCTCGATGCGCAGGCGGAAGGTCACGTTGGCGTTGACCACGGCCTGGCGGCGCATGGTCTCGCGATACCACTCGTGGGGGATACTGATGGAGGTAAAGACCTCAAGATCGGGACGCCACTTGATGGTGGTGCCGGTGCGGTCCTCGTCGCTGGGTTCAATCTCGAGTGCCTTCTTTTTGGCGCCGACGACCTTGCCCTTCTTAAAGTGCAGAGAGTACTTGTTGCCGTCGCGCCAAACCGTGACGTCCATGTACTCGGAAGCGTACTGAGTCGCGCAGGAGCCCAGGCCGTTGGTGCCGAGCGAGAAGTCGTAGTCGCCGCCCTGGTTGTTGTTATACCTGAATGGAGCCATCGCGAAAGGCGGTAAGGGTGATGAGCTTGCCGTAGCCCTGGCGCGCCTCGTCAACGGCGTTGGACAGGATCTCGAAGGCGGCATGTGCGCAGCCATCGAGTCCGTCCGAGCCAAAGATGACGGCGGGACGCAGACGTACGCGCTCCTCGTCCTTGAGCTGGCGGATACTGTCGTTACCATAGTTTGCGGTGTTTTTTGCCATACTCGCTCTCTCGGTGCTCCTTTGCTGCGTTTTAGTCATATAGATAGTCAAGGTAGCATAGCCCAGCCCGTGGGCGATTCCACCCAACACGAAATCCATCGAACAATCGTTCGGAAATTGGTGGAACGGCGCTTACTCGGGCAAAACCGAGTCGGTTCTGTCCGAGTAAGTTTGAAGGCGGTTGAAGACGTCCTACCTTGTTTGCGGCTGTTGGTTCAAATCGAACATTGGGACAGGCGTCTCGTTTTATGGGCCGAGGGTATGCGAACCACGGCCCTTTTGGCCTGAAAGGTGGTCTAACGGGGCGTTATTTGGGCCGCGGGGCACTTCGCCCGTGCCGCTTTTCGTCATACGCTCATAGTGGAAGCCGATGCCACGGGGACGACGAAAGCCTCGGGCAACGGATGAGCTGCAAGCCGAAAGGAGCGGTGAGGATGATGAAGCCCATGACGAAAAAGCTGCTGTTAGGAATACCCACCGTGACGCTTTCGGCCGTGCTGGCGTGTACGGTGGCCGGCTGTGGTGGTAGTGCTCCGAGCGGCTCGGTTGGCAGCTCGGGTGGCAGTGCTCCCGTAGAGAAGAAGGCCAAGGCCTATGAGTCGCAGACGGTCGAGGTGGCAGGCATTACCTATGAGTCGGTGGCTCACGGTACGTTCTATCGTGGCGATGCCAAGCTGCAGGACGGCTTTTACCTGCACATCAAGATCACCAACAACAACACAAAGAACAGGACGTTCAGTTCCTTTAACGTGCATGCTGCCCAGGGCGATCTTGAGGCAGGCGACCCGTTGTTTACTTCCGGTAAGGCGGCTGTGCTCGACTACGTTGCAAGCGAGGCTCCCGATGAGCTTCACGAGGGCATCGACCTTTCCGAGAGGCCAGATATCGGTCCGGGCGAGACCGTTGAGTACGTGTATTTCTGGGCGCCCAAGACGGCGTACTACGGGCCCATCACTGTCGAGTTCGTAGACGCTTACGCCCCCGCCAAGAATCATGAGGCCATGCACTTCGACACCACGGGATGCGAGACCAAGGAGTTCAAGGCGGCCGGCGGCGTGGCCGATTCTGGCGAGAAGGCAGATTTAACGGGCATCGACTGCGCATCGTACAGTATCGAGGCCGCCGATGGGTACACGCTGGATTCGTCCAACGAAGAGCGCGAAAAGGCAGACTTCTTCCACGACGAGACTGGAGGACGCCTGAACATCAGCATCTTCCCGCGCTCGCCGGAGGAAGAGGTTGCAAGCCTAGAGCAGGTCTACGAAGGCAAGGAGACAACAACCGACCAGGTCGAGTACAACGGCATAACGTGGCTGCGCTTTACCGGTCCCGACAACGGCCATACGCTGTTTGCGACGGCTCCCGCAACGGGCGAAACCGTCCGCGTGTCGATTGGCTGGAAGATCGACTGGGATGCCGCCGTGCCCATGATGGAAGCACTGAAGCTCAAGTAGCGGACTGCGATCCCCACGTCAGACGACTCAGGGCTGGCTCCGAGTTATCGGGGCCAGCCCTTTCTGGCGTGCGAAAAGCGGAGCAGTGCCTCGCGCGGTTTCGGGTACAGCGGAACACCGTGCGCGCAGTGACAGACATGATTTTCATAATGACATGTAACTAGGGGCTAGCGAGGCCTATCCGAATTGACCTCATTGGCGGTGTCGGTTTCGAGTGCCGTGCGGCGGGCGCTGTAGGCTACGAGGCCGGCGCCTGCCAAGGCGAGTGCTGCAGCGACTGCCGTAAGGGGGACGTTGCTGTCTTTGCGAGAAGGTGTCCCGTGGCGGTAGTGCTGTTCGATGGCCAAAATGTCCAATTTGAGCGCGCGAAGGCGTCGGGCCCCCGGGACGCTTTCGATATGTCGGGCAGTCTGACCGCTAGCGCAACATGTGGGCAATCAGCTCGGCGCGAGTTCCGATACCAAGCTTGGCATACACTCCTGATAGGCGGTTTTTAACGGTGCCCGGCGATACTCCCATGTGGCGTGCGATTTCGGCGTTGGTCCATCCGCGGCAGGCGAGCATGGCCATGGTGAACTCCGTGGTCGTTAAATCGTCGGCCACGTCCTCGCCCGAATCGGGGTTGTGGATGCGCCGCCAGCCGTAGCTGAATCGATACGTAATCTCGATGATGTGTGCGAAATCGTCGGGGTATTGCGATTTTAGGCACGCCTCGATGAGCCCCTGCAAAAGGCCGTGGTGCTCGCCAATGAGCTCGATAAGGTCGTCGGGGCGCGCAATGTTCCAAGCAGCTCCGAAGTGTGCCTTTGCGGCATCGACGTCCTTGAGGCTCATGCATGCCATGGAAGCTGCCAGGTGCAGGAACAGCTCCGAGATGGGATAGCTTCCCTGTTTCATGATCAGGGCATTTTCCACCATGCCCAGGCTGCGGCCATATTCGCCGCGCAGATACAAGGCGTGCGCCATCACATAGCTGGCGAACAGGCGCAGGCCTTCGGGCAGATGCGCCGCAAGCGGATAAAACTCTTCGGCGGAATACGGGGAAGGCAAGTGCAGCAGGATGCTCGCGGCCGAGGCGAACAGGATGTGCATGGCGTGGACGGCAGGCGATTCCTTGTCGGCTGGCGTATCGAGGATGCCAGCAAGGCACCGGCGGGCATCGGCGATACGGTTGAGCGACAGACTGGCGTATCCGCAGATAAAGCATGCGGAATAGCGCAGTGCGGGGTCGGTGGCGTCAAGATAGGGGCGCGCTGTCTTGGCAGCGAGGGTGGCCTGTCCGCGAAAGTACAGCGCTTCTGCCGTGGCAATGGCGCGCGAATCGGGGTCGGAAATGCCTGCAACCGCAGCGTCAATCTGCCCCGGCACAAAGGCGGTGCACATCAACGGCATGGGAACGCATGGGTAGCCATCGCAGTCCATCTTCCATCTCCCAACAGCTGGCAACAATAGCAGCAATTGTACTCCTGTTGCTCGGGACCCCTTTCGTTTTACTGTTCGGTTAACGCTGCGGATCGTTTTGGAAGGCTTACGAGCATGGTGGTCCCGTTCTCGGAACTTGCTTCGACCTCTACCGTGCCGCCGTGTAGGGCTGCAATCTCCCAAACAAGCGCTAGCCCGAGTCCTGCGCCGCCGTATGCCCTGCTGCGGGATTTATCTAGACGAAAGAACGGCTGGAAGATGCTCTCTCGGTACTGTTTGGGTATTCCCGGGCCCTCATCTTTGACTCGCAGGAGCACGTGGCTGTCGCTGTCGCTGATGGAGACGTTGACAGTCGAGCCGGGGCGGCTGTAACGGATGGCGTTTTCGACCAGATTGAACACCAGCCGATAGAGGAGCGTATCACTTCCGATTGTCAAAGCGTCTCCAGCACAATTGAGGGCTATGCCCTTATTCTCGGCAAGTGGCGCAAGGTCGGTGAGGACCTCTTCGGACAAGGGACCGAGTTCAACATCGTCCTCGCAAGGAACGCTGCGGAGCTCACTCATCTCGAGTAATACCTTGGTCATTCGAGACATGCGCTCGGTTTGTTCTTGTAGCAGGCCGAGCAGCTCGGCTGTTTCGGGTTGCAAACCGGAGTGCTCGGAGATGAATGCTGCACACGCTCAACCTGGGCGGCAAAAGCTCGTAGCGGTTTGAGCGCACGGCCGCTCACAAAGTATGCCAGCACGCCGCCAAGGAGTGTGACTCCAGCCGTGATGCACCAGGCTGTCGTGCCAAAAGACTCTTGTGCGTCGTTTACGACGATCGTGACCTCGTCATCGAGGGTCGCTTTCGTTGGGTCGAACGCCTGGGGCGAATCTTCGCCGGCTGCGCTAAGGGCCGAGACGTCGCTGCCGATAGCATCCATGTAGCGCATGCCCGTATAGCCGACCAGGCAGTTCGTCAGCACGCACGCAGCGCACGTGAGCAGTGCCGTCATAATCGTTATGCGCCATTGCAACGAAAGCCTTTTCATTCGCTATCCTCCATAACGTAGCCCTCTCCAATCCGATTGCGAATCGGGTCGTATCCCAAAGCGATGCGTAGCTTTTTGCGGAGTGACGAGATATGAACGCGGGTCGCGTTGCTAAAGCTGTTCACGCTGCTATCCCAAACGTGCTCGATAAGCTCCTCTTGGCTTACCGGACGCCCCTGATTAAGCATCAGGTATTCCAAGATTCCCGTTTCCTTGCGCGTAAGAGATAAAGTCTCGCTGTCCACGGAAGCGATGCGCGCCTTGGTGTCAAAGCGGAGCTTTCTGCAGGTTAAAACTACGTCGCTTTGTGTAAAGCGTCTGAGGGTAAGGTTGCGGATCCTTGCCGCAAGCTCGTCCAGATGAAACGGCTTGGTGAGGTAATCGTTGGCGCCGGCATCGAGTCCGGCGACTTTATCGGATACTTCGCCACGCGCGGACAGAATCAGCACCTTGGTCTCGCAGTCGGTTTTCCTAAGTTCCCTGAGTGCGGTCATGCCGTCGATACGGGGAAGGTTGAGGTCGAGCGATATGGTCCAATGGTCGCGTAACGAAAGGAGTGGTCAGGTTGTTCAAAGCGGTAAAACCCGTGGTACAGGTCGCTTTGTTGATCGTCGGAATTGCCATGGTGTGCTTTGGCGTTATGCGTGGCGAGGCAGATGCCGTGCTGGCCAAAGCGATTAGGCTGTGCTTGGAGTGTATCGGAATTGGATAAAAGAGAAAACACTGCGTCGCATGTTTTGGCTCGATTTCGCGGATTCATTCAGGCGGCGGCGACGCTCGTCACCAACATTCACCTGCCAAACTTTGCCAAAGGCGGCATCTATCAGGGCGCGGGAAAAACAGTCTGCGTACCTGGACTTAATTGCTATTCGTGCCCCGCGGCATCGGGTGCGTGCCCCATCGGGTCGTTCCAGTCGGTGGTAGGTTCATCCAAGTTCAACTTTTCTTACTATGTTACCGGTACGCTCATTTTGCTCGGCGTGCTGCTGGGACGCTTTGTATGCGGCTTTCTGTGCCCGTTTGGCTGGCTGCAGGAGCTGCTTCATAAGATTCCCGGCAAAAAGCTTTCGACAAAAAAGCTCAAGCCGCTCACGTACATCAAGTACGTCGTGTTGCTGTTTGCCGTGGTGCTGCTACCCGTCTTGGTGGTTAACGACGTGGGCATGGGCGACCCGTTCTTTTGTAAGTACATCTGTCCGCAGGGTGTGCTCGAGGGCGCCATTCCGCTGGCCATTGCCAATGCCGGCATTCGATCTGCGTTGGGACAGCTCTTTACTTGGAAACTTGTCGTTCTCATTGCCGTGGTAGTGCTGAGCGTTTTGCTCTATCGCCCCTTCTGCAAATGGATTTGCCCGCTCGGCGCATTCTATGCGCTCATGAATAAGGTGTCCTTGTTGGGGATTCAGGTCGACGCGTGCAAATGCGTCTCGTGCGGCAAGTGTTCAAGGGTTTGTCAGATGGACGTTGATGTGGTCCGCGCGCCCAATCATGCCGAATGTATCCGGTGCGGAAAGTGCATCGGGGCCTGCCCCGTCGATGCCATCAGCTATCGCTATGGCCTGGATGTGTCGGCGGAAAAGCTTCCCTTGACCGCCGATAAAAAGTAAACAAGCTTCGACAAAACGGAGGAATGACTATGAAGCTTTCTAAGATTGCGGCCCTGTTTATGGTGCCGGTATTGGCCTTGTGCCTTGTGGCATGTTCGGCGCCCGGTGGCAATGCGAGCGAATCTGCGAGCTCCGATCCTAAGATCGCAGAACTCACTGCGCAGAAGCCGGCCAATGCCGACGAGGCCGCCGAGCTGTATGCGAAGCTCATGCAGAAGGAGAACGAGATCTTTTCGAGTGATAACGCGCTGTGGGAAAAGGTATTCAATGCAGCAAATAAAGACTCGGCAATGATTGAGGATGGCAGCAATTACGGCGATTTCCTGCTCAAGACCATCGACGGCGCTAAGGATGAGTTTACGGCGGATGAGCTTAAGACGCTCAAGGCTGGTGCGCAGCAGATCAAGGAGATCGAGGACAAGCTCGAGAGCTTGGAGAAGGAGTTCCCCGGCTGTGGAAGCACGCCGAGCGCAGGCGAGAGCGTCGACGCTTCGACCGCTGGCATGACGGCTGGTGCCAATGCTTCGAGCGAGGCGACGAAGTTCCCCAGCTTTACGGGCAAAGACCTGGATGGCAACGACGTGAACAGCGACGAGCTGTTCTCTAAGAACAAGGTCACCGTCATGAACTTCTGGTTCACTACTTGCAAGCCGTGCGTGGGCGAGCTGGGCGATCTTGAGAAGCTGAATCAGGAGCTTGCCGAGAAGGGCGGCCAGGTCGTGGGCGTCAATTCCTTTACGCTCGATGGCAACAAGGGCGAGATCGCAGATGCCAAGGACGTGCTGAGCAAGAGGGGCGTGACATATAAGAACATCTGGTTCAAGTCGGATAGCGAGGCCGGTAAGTTCACGTCAAATTTGTTCTCGTTCCCGACAACGTATGTCATCGATCAGAACGGCAACATCGTAGGGGATCCAATCGTGGGAGCCATCAGCTCCGCCGAGCAGCGCGCAGCACTCGACAAGCTTATCGACCAGGCGATTGCGAATAGCGAGCAGTAAAAAACGCGTAAAGCATGGCGAGGATCGTGCGCCGCTGTGCGGAGTAGTCCGCTGCCTTTCAAGATAATCTCCACCATATAGAGGTCCCGCTCGGGGCCTCTTCTTTTAGGCGCCGTCCCGTTCGTTTTTTGATGCGGTTCCCTACATTCCTCACTGGTGTCGGTGAAAAATGGGGATAGAGTAGGACAAACGCGTCGAATACGAACGGCGGGGGAGAGCGGGCAGGGTGCCTGCGCAGGAGAGGTTGCCGTCCATGTTGGAGCTCAAAGGTATTTGCAAAAGGTACGTTACGCAGTCGTTTACGCAGGTGGCGCTCGACAACGTAAGCCTGTCTTTTCGCGATAACGAGTTCGTGGCCATTCTGGGACCTTCGGGTTCGGGTAAAACCACGATGCTCAACGTTATCGGTGGGCTCGATCATTTCGATTCTGGCGACCTGCTGATCGACGGCATTTCGACCAAGGATTTTCGCGATCGCGATTGGGATGCCTATCGCAACAACCGCATCGGCTTTGTGTTCCAAAGCTATAACCTCATTCCGCATCAGACCATTTTGGAAAACGTGGAGCTGGCGCTCACGCTCACGGGCGTGGGGCATGCCGAGCGCCGCCAGCGTGCGCGCGAGGCATTGGAGAAAGTCGGCCTAGGCGAGCACGTTAACAAGCGCCCGAGCCAGCTTTCGGGCGGACAGATGCAGCGCGTGGCCATCGCCCGCGCCCTGATCAATGACCCTGAGATCGTCCTTGCCGACGAGCCGACCGGCGCTTTGGATTCAACGACATCCGTACAGGTCATGGACCTGCTCAAGGACGTGGCGCGCGACCGTCTGGTCATCATGGTCACGCACAATCCCGAGCTGGCGTACCAATATGCCACGCGCATCGTCAATCTGGCGGACGGCAAGATCACCGACGATTCCGACCCCTTCGATGTTGCCAAGGCCGCGCGTCGCGAGGCAAAGCCTACGCGCAAAACCTCGATGAGCTTTGTGACGGCGCTGGGGCTTTCTGCCCGAAACCTCATGACCAAGAAGGGCCGCACGGCCATGACGGCATTCGCGGGCTCGATTGGCATTATCGGTATCGCGGCGATTCTGGCGCTGTCCAACGGCGTAAACGGCTACATCAAAAAGGTCGAGGAGGATACGCTCTCGAGCTACCCGCTCACCATTTCCAAGCAGGATTACGACCTGTCGTCCATGATGGGCGGACAGGGGGCCACGGACGACGATATGTCCAAGAACGAGGGCTCGTCCGACGACAGTGCCGGCGGCAAGGCTAAGGGAACCGATAAGATTCCTGTGGTCACGGCCGTAAAGGATATGTTCGCGAGCGTTAAGTCTAACGACATGACAAGCTTTAAGGCATGGCTCGATGCCGGTGGCGACGGCATCGATAAAGAGGTCAACGCCATTCAGTACGGCTACGGTGTATCGCCGGTTGTCTATCGTGCCGGCAAGGGCGATGAGAAGCCCGTCCGGCTTGTTCCCAACGCTATGACCGAGGCAATGAGCGGAGGCGCGAGCTCGGCGGCAACGGTGAGCATGGAATCCATGGGAACCTCGGTCTTTAACGAGATGATTGACGACCAGAGCCTGCTCGACAGCCAGTACGATGTCGTCGCCGGTCATTGGCCCACGTCAGCCAACGAAGCCGTGATGGTGCTTTCGAGCCGCGGTACGGTGGGCGACTACACGCTCTATAGCATCGGTGCGCTGGACATCGATGAGCTCAACGATCTGGTAAACAGCGCTATGACGGCTGACGGTGGGGTCGAAACGCCCGAGACCGGCGCCGACTTTACCTACGACGATGCGCTGTCCACGACGTTTAAGGTGTTGTCGCCGGCCGATGCCTATCGCAAAAACGAAGAGACCGGCATGTGGACTGACATGTCTGACGATGCCGACTTTATGGCCGCCAAGGTTGCCGAGGGTATTGACGTGCGCATTGTGGGCGTGGTGCGACCTAACGAGACGGCCAACGCGAGCGCATTGACCCCGGGCATTGCCTATACGCATGCACTGACTCGTCAGCTTATGGAACGCGCCGCAAATTCGCAGATTGTGCAGGAGCAGCTTGCTCACCCCGAGACGGATGTCTTTACGGACAAATCTTTCGATGAACTGCAGGGCGAGGCAAAACAGGGCGTGGATCTGGGCAGTATGTTCAGTGTGGACGAGGCGGCGCTCAAGAGTGCGTTTTCATTTGATGCGTCTGCGCTCTCGGGTGCGGCCGGCGACGGCATTGATCTTTCGGGCGTCGATCTGTCGGGCCTGGATATTGATCTTTCGGGCGTTGGCAAGGACATCGACTTTGGTGACATCATGGCCAAAGCGCCGGCTCCAGATTTCTCGGGCATCTTTGACGGCCTGGAACTCACGCCCGAGCAAATGCAGCAGGTGGGAACGCTAGCCAACCAGCTGTTTGAGAGCTTTTTGCAGTCTGATCAGTTTAGGGCGCTGATCAGCGATCAGATTGCGGCGACGGTGTCAGCTCAGCTCAGGGCAGGCGCAGCAGGGCTCATGGGCCAGATGGCGACGCAGATGTCGTCGAGTTTTGCCAACCTAGCGAGCGCTATGCGTGTGGATGCGAGCGCCTTTGCCCGCGCCATCCATTTCAACATGGACGCCGAGGACCTGAGTTCGCTCATGATGAGCTATGCCAAGGCTTCGAAGCTCACCTACGACAACAATCTGACCACGTTGGGCTATGCGGATGAGGCAGACCCCATCTCGGTTAAGATTTTCCCGCGCGACTTTGAGGCCAAGGAGCGCGTACTCGATCACATCGATGCGTACAACAAGCAGGTCAAAGCCGCTGGCCACGATGATCGGGCAATTTCGTACACCGACTACATGGGCATCATCATGGGCTCGGTGACCGACATCGTGAACACCATCAGCTTGGTGCTCATCGCATTCGTGAGTATCAGCCTGGTGGTGAGCTCCATCATGATCGGCATCATCACCTACATCAGCGTATTGGAGCGCAAGAAGGAGATCGGCATCCTACGCGCAATCGGTGCGTCGAAGCGCAACGTGGCCAACGTATTCAATGCCGAGACCTTTATCGAGGGCCTCATCGCCGGCGTCTTTGCCATTGTCGTCGTGGTGCTCGTGAGTTTCCCGGTCAATGCCTGGGCGCTTGCGGCCAAACAGGTCCCCAACCTGATGAGTCTGCCCGTGCAGGATGCGCTGGTGCTCATTGCAATTTCGGTGCTGCTGACGGTTGTTGCCGGCCTGCTGCCGGCCCGTAGCGCATCCAAGAAGGACCCCGTCGAAGCCCTGCGCTCCGAATAATGTGACAAAGGGACAGTCCCTTTGTCACATTGAGACCCTTGCGAAAACGGGGTCTAATTACCGTTCGGCAGGTTAAGAACTCCCCCTCCCCGCTTAATGCTTGACGAAGAGTCCTCTGGTTTATATACCTATCGGTAGGCATATAGGATGTATTGCCGATAGAAATGGAGCAACCATGACTCTCACCACACCAGCCAAAAAAGATTGTCTCCGTGAAAGCGGCGCATTTGCTTGGGTCGTCGTTATTGCGCTCGGCTTAATGTCCGCCGGAACAACTGGCACATATAGCATTATTGCCGGCTCATTCGTTGCTCCAGTATGTGAAGATCTGGGCTTTGACTACACTTCTTTTTCTTTCTATTTCACCGCGATTCTTCTTGGCCTTGCGCTTGGGCTTCCGCTTTTGAGTCGCTTCATTCCAAAAGTAATCGGCAAACCATGGCATATTTGCATTGAACTCGTCCTTATTGCCGCCGGCGCCGCAATGGCGTTCTACACCGAGGTCTGGATGTTCACCGTCTCCGCCGCAGTGATCGGCATCTGCTTTTCGTTTACAACGGGCGTCTGCATGTCCGATGTCATTGACCAATGGTTCAGCAAATCGTCCGGTCTCGCCATCGGCCTCGCTTGGGGCGTTAATTCTCTCTGCACGCTGTTATTGAGTCCTGTCATTACACTGGTCATCGAGCAGCAAGGCTGGCGTACGGGATACATCGTGCTTGCGGCCGTTTCTGCAGCTATGATTTTGCCTGCAAGCGCATTTATCATTCGCCTTAACCCCTCTGATCGCAATATGCTTCCGTACGGAGAGACCGCCTCCGAAACCCATGAGAGCTGCAGCGCCGATGAGCAGGAAGATGTCCTTTCGGGCATGGCACTCCGCGATGCCGCGAAAACGCCGTCTTTTATTCTCTGTGTCCTCTTGCTTTGCGTGGCGCAGCTCACCTGCTGCATGAACCAGCTGTTTCCAACCTATGCAAGCGAGGTCGGTTTCAATCCTATCGTAGGAAGCTTAATGGTCTCGGCAGCTTCACTCTCCGATATCTTCCTAAATCCCTTCGTGGGCAAAACATGCGACAAGCTTGGCGCTATTAAAGCAACGGTCGCATGGACAGGTGTCAGCATTCTTTCATTCCTGCTTCTTATCATTGGCGGAAGCAATGAGACCGTTTCCATCATTGCAGCTGGTGTAAACGATGTCATGTTCGCCATCGTTGGAACCGCAATGCCGATGCTTCTCCTCTCGCTCTTTGGATCACGCGATTTTGGAAGGATCTATTCGATCGTTTGCTCAGCGGGCTATGTCGTCGGTGCTTTTGGAATGCCGGTCATGATGAAGGTTTACGGCATGGCAGGGTCATTCCAGGGAGTATTTATCTTCTGCATTGCCTGCAACCTTATGATTGCTGCGTTTGCTATCGTTTCCGGCTTTCTCAATAAGGCTGCTGAAAAGTAATAAGCGCCGATTTGCATCGGCATAGATTGCCACGCAACAGGGGTCGACTCCAAGCCAGACTGGAGTCGACCCCTGTTTTCGTTTTAAAGGTTGCCCGCAGGCACCATGGGTGCCAACATGCGCTTCAGCTTGGCTGGTTTATTTGAACATAAGCTCGACTATTCCCGCCCAAACCGCTTTCTCATCAATATCCTCACCTTGAGCGACCGTATTGCTTGCTCCCTCCAGAACGGTATAAAGAATTTGTACGTAGAGCATTACGTCGGCGCTATCGGAAAACGCGCCAATCTCTACACCATGAAGAAGGATGTCTTTAAGCGCATCCATGGTTCGTTTGGTCGCCGTCGCTTGACGTTCCTGAACTGCAGGAATTCGATTTGCTTGAACGCTAACCTCGGCCAGCACGCGCCGGCGCTTTTCATCGCTTCGATAGCCACCTATAACTGAATTGCCGAGCTCGATAAGCGCGGCCTTGAACCCGTCCCTATCGACTATTAGCGAGTAGTCGCGCTGATAGTCAATGGTCGGAAACATGCTGTCCAAGAGCGTAGTGAAAATCTCCTCTTTTGAGGGAAAGTAGTAGTACACCGACGGCTTGGATATACCGACAAAGTCGCAAATCTTTCCGATAGACGCTTTGTCATAACCGACTTCTGCCACAAGATCGTACATTGCGTCCAATATTTTTTTTCTTGTGCTCACGCTGCATTTCTCCATTGCAAATCACTTCCGCACTACCAACATTATTAAGGATGGCAACGGAACATCAATTCGTGTCCAAACATGACCACTATATACGGCGAACGGTATGTATCAGTAGGCGAGCGGAAATTATTCAAAATTATCTACCGAACGGTAGGTATAGTAGTACTATAGCAGGTGAAACCCCGCTATTGTCGCGGCCGGACAGCATCGCGGGAAACCCGACGGAAGGACCAACCATGTACGAGAACTATCGTATGCCGGGCGAGTTCGAGAAGCGCTCCAACGTCTATGTGACATGGCTTCCCGATTACATCCGTGCAGAGGGCTACGATAACCGCCAGCCCTGCGTTGACGTGATCAAGGCTCTGCTCGAGTATGGCGACGTTACGGTCAACCTCAATTGCGGCACCCCCGGCTCCTATGAGGAGGCTTGCTCGCGCCTGAAGGAGGAGGGGGTTGATCTCGATCGCATCGAGATCACGCAGTTCGAAGACTCCAACTTCTATGTCCGCGACAACGGTCCCAGCATCATGGTCGACGACAAGGGCCATTCTTATATGGTCAACCCCGCTTGGACCTATTACGGCGTGTGGGACAAGAACTCCCCGGAGTGCCAGTCCGCACGTAAGGCAGCCGTTCACATGGCGGTTGCGCTCGGTTGCTTCGATATCGTCAATTCCGAAATGGTTTCGGAGGGCGGTGACCGCGAGTTTGACGGTCACGGCACTCTGATCGCCATCGAGGACACGGAATGCCGCAAGCGTAATCCCGAGTTCACGAAAGAGGAAGTAGAGGCCGAGTATAAGCGCATCTACAACCTCAACAAGGTTATCTGGCTTCCGCAGCCTATGCTCGAGGACGACGACTATCGACTGGGCATCCTCGACGAGAAGGAAGACGGAACTCCCGTCTTTGGCGTGAGCTTTGCAGCTCACATTGATGAGATGTGTCGCTTTATCACTCCGAACAAGATTCTTCTTGCCGAGGTGTCCGATGAAGAGGCAGCCTCGAGCAAGGCTGGAGCAGAGTCTCGTCGCCGCATTGAGGCAGCCTACGAGATCCTGAGCAACGAAACGGACTGGGAGGGCAAGCCCTTCGAGATCGTTCGTATGCCCACCGCCGAGCCTATTGAAGTCGTTATCGCCCCTGGCGATGAAGATTACGAGCTCTATAAGGGCTTCATCGACGAAATGGGCGGCAAGTTTATGGATGGCACCCCCTGGCCCGAGGGCCCCGTCCACTTCTACGCCGCAGCGAGCTACTGCAACTTCCTGATTTGCAACGGCGTCGTTCTTGGCCAGCGTTATTACCACGAGGGCATGAGCGAGGTCGTGAAAGAGAAGGATGAGCAGGCCAAGGCAGTTCTTGAGAGCTGCTTCCCCGATCGCAAAGTCATCATGATTGATTCCCTCGCGCTTAACCTGTCCGGCGGCGGCGTGCACTGCTGGACTAAGGACGTGGCGGCCAGTCGTTAGTGAGCCTTAGAGCCTGCGCTCTTTGGCTTAGGCGCCACATGTACCGCTCCCCGAGGGATATCCGTGTTTTCCTCGGGGACACATTCAACAATAATTTTGATAATAATTCGAAAGGAAATAGGCATGAACAACAGCCTCCGCGGTCGCGACTACATCAACATCCATGATCTCTCCTCCGAGGATTTCCGCTATCTCATCGATCTTGCCTGGAACCTTAAGGCTCAGAAGAAGTCTGGTGTCGACCAGCGCTACTTCCCCGGCAAAAACGTCCTCGCCAACTTTGAGTGGGGCTCGACCCGTACTCGTTGCGCATTCGAGACCTCCTGCAATGATTTGGGCATGGGCTTCACTTATCTGACCAACTCCCACATGGGTGACTGCGAGACCGTCAAGGATGCCATGCGCGTCTTTAACGGCATGTACGATCTCATCGTCTACCGCGCACAGAAGGACGAGCAGTTCCTCTATGACGTCGCCGACCTGGTTGACATCCCGGTCATCAATGCCCTTACTCTCGGCGATCACCCGACTCAGATGCTCGCTGACGCTCTTACGATGGAAGAGCAATGGGGCGGTCTGCGTACGAGCCGCGGCAAGAAGATGGCTTTCGTTGGCAACTGCGCCGGCGCCCCAGTGTGGTATGGCCGTCTGTGCGCTATGCTCGACATGGACTTCCTCGCCATCGGCCCCGACGACCTCCGTCATCAGATGTGCAAGGAAATGATCGAAGAGGTGGAGGCCTGCTACGCCAAGTACGCTCCCAATAGGACCTTTACCATCACCTCTGACCTCGATGCCCTGGATGGCGTTGACGTTATCGTTACCGAGGAGTGGCGCTACATCAACCCCGAGTGCGGCGAAGAGGTTCTGGATCCCGACGACTACAACTCCTGGCTGGGCGATGCCGAGTCTTTGTACCCCTATCGCGTCACCAGCGAGCTGTGCAAGCGCACCAACAATCCCGACATCTTCTGCATGCATGAGCTTCCCTCTGTCCATAACGCAGATCACCGTGTCGGCAAAATGCTCCTCGACCAGTGCAAGAACGACCTCCATCGCGAAATCATCACCGAGGGCTTTGAGATTGCCGACGAGTGCTTTGAGGCCAACGCTTCGGTCATCTTCCGTGAGGCAGAGAACCGTCAGCACACCATCAAGGCCGTTATGTGTGCCCTTCTGGGTCTCTAGGAGCTGTATCAATGGAAAATGCAAAGTTAAAGAGCAGCAAGGTTTACGCATGGGTTCTCGTAATCGCGCTCGGCCTTATGTCTGCCGGCACGACCGGATCCTATAGCGTCATCGCGGGCTCCTTCGTCGCACCCGTGTGCGAGGAGTTCGGGTTTGACTATTCCATCTTCTCGTATTACTTCACCGCAACGCTCATTGGTCTTGCGGCGGCTCTTCCGTTTGTCGGAAAACTCATTCCCAAGGTCGTTGGCAAGGTTTGGCTCCCCGTTGTCGAGCTTATTTTGCTTGCTGCCGGCGCAGGCATGGCCTTCTACACCGAAGTCTGGATGTTCATCGCCGCTGGCGCCCTGATTGGCGTTTGCTTCGCCTTCACCACCGGCGTCGCCATGTCCGACGTTATTGACCAGTGGTTCAAAAAATCTGGTGGCCTGGCAATCGGTCTCGCTTGGGCAGTGAACTCGATTTACATGCTCATCATGAGCCCCGTCATCACCTCTGTCATCGAGGCCGCTGGCTGGAGGACTGGCTATCTGGTGCTCGCTGGCGTCTCCGCCGTGCTCATTCTCCCCGCTTCCGTCCTGATTATTCGCTATAAGCCTCAGGACAAGGGCATGCTGCCCTATGGCTACGTCGAGGGCGAGACGGTCACCGAGACCGAGGAGACGACCGAGGATAGCACGCGTGGCGTTAGCTATGCGCGCGCCATTAAGTCGCCTGCCTTCTTCTTCTGCATCGGCTTCCTCTGTCTCGTTCAGCTCACTTGCTGCATGAACCAGCTCTTCCCGACGTATGCTTCCGAGGTTGGTTTTAGCCCCATGGTGGGCGGCTTCATGGTATCCGCTGCATCGCTCTTCGATCTGTTCCTCAATCCGATCGTCGGCACCACTTGCGATAGGTTCGGCAGCACGAAGGCCATTCTGGGCTGGCTCGCTGTCTCCATCCTCTCCTTTGTCATGCTCATGATGAGCAGCGGCAACTCGACGCTCAGCATCCTCGCAGCAGGCGTGAACGACGTAATGTACGTCATCGCTGGCACTGCCCTGACCGTTTTGGTTATGGATGTCTTTGGCTCCCGCGATTTCGGTCGCATCTTCGCGCTGATCTGCTCCGTGGGCTATATCGTCGGCGCCTTTGGCATGCCCGTTATGATGAAGGTCTATGAGCTTGTCGGCTCCTTCCAGGGCGTCTTCATCTTCTGCATCGCATGCAACGTTATTATCGGCCTGTTCTTGCTGCTGGCAAAAAAGACTGGTAAGAACCTCTCCTGGGACGAATAGTTCGATTCGTCTTAGACATACGCTGTAGGGCTTAACCTGCAGCCGCTTTGGGGCATCGACTAACATCGGTGCCCTTTTTCATCGAATGTGACAAAGGAGCAGCCACTTTGTCACATTGAGTGGCATGTAAATCGAGGTCTAATACTTTTCCGAGAAGTGAACGGCCATACTTGGACCTCCGAAGCATCGACATTTTTAGACGTCAAACCCGCAGGATTTGGCTGGCAAAACCGCAGGAAATTGCATCTCGAAAGTGCCGATGCTTCGGGGGCCCGTTTTCACTCGTTCACTTCTCGGGAAAAGTATTAAACCTCGTTGTATGGGGTGCGGCTGGAGGGTGGTCATCGTTCAGTAGCTACCTCTTCCTTGTGAATCGCCTGAAGCGCAAGGCATAATGCATGTGACAAAGGGACGGCCCCTTTGTTGTGTTGATATGAGAGAAGAGTAGATGATCCTTTCGCTGGCCCCTATGGAGGGGATTACCGGGCATGTGTTCCGTCGCGTGCATGCGGAGTGCTTCGGTGCGCTCGATTGCTATTACACGCCGTTTTTGCCGCCGCCGCGGGTGGGAAACCGCTTTGGCGGCAAGGCGTTTAAGGAGATCGATCCTGCCAATAACCAGGGGCTCAACGTGGTGCCTCAGCTGATGTCCAAGAACGCGGACGAGTTTGTGTGGGCGGCACAGGTGCTCGCCGACATGGGCTACCGCGAGGTCAATCTCAACTTGGGTTGCCCTTCGGGAACGGTTGTCGCCAAGGGCAAGGGCTCGGGTTTCTTGCGCAATCTCGACGAGCTCGAGGCGTTCTTAAGCGATGTGTGCGAGCGGTCGCCGTTGCCGGTGTCGGTAAAGACCAGGCTGGGGCTGGAGAATGACGACGAATACGAGCGCGTGCTCGATCTGTATTGCCGCATGCCGTTGGCAGAGCTGATCGTGCATCCGCGCGTACAGAAGGACCGCTATACGGGCTTGCCGCGCAAAGAGTTTTATGGCGAGACGCTGGAGCGTGCGCCGTTCCCCGTGGCCTATAACGGTGACATTTTTGATCTTGAGGATATGGACGCGCTGGTGGAGGCCTATCCCGGCACGCGCCATGTGATGTTGGGGCGTGGCCTGCTCGCGAACCCCGCTCTGGCTCGCATGGTCAAGGGCGGCCCTGCTGCAACGGCTGCTGAGCTGCAGCGCTTCCACGACACGCTGTTTGCGGCATATGCAGAAGAGATTGGCGGCAATGCGGTCTTCCGCATGAAGGAGTGGTGGTTCTACGCCAAGTGCGCTTTCGCTGATCCCGCTACCGTCCACAAGATCGTACGCAAGACCAAAAAGGTCGACGAATACCGCGCTGCCGTCGAGCGCGTCTTTCGTGAACAGCCGCTTGCACCCACAGCTCGCTTCCACGGCTAACTAGTCATCGGGGGCGTTCTTTAACGACTGGTCATTTAAGGACGTCCCCAACGACTATGTAGCAAAAACATGTACACCAGCATCCAAAGATGTCGAAAAATGTCGACTTTGGATGCTGGTGTACATGTTTGGGTCCGACGGGGGAGCGGGCCTAGGCAATCAGTGCATCAAGTGTAATGAGCTCTCTGAGCCGCTCCGTGCGTGTTTGCCCATGGCGTTTGGCTTTTTCGTCAAACGCCTCAAGAATCGATTCGCCCACACGTGCTGATATAACGACGCTCGGCTCATCGGAGATTGGTGGCCTTCCCAACTTGATGGTGTGACCTTTCGGCCACTCATCTTTTTCGTAGGCTTCCGCGGCTTTCTTCAACTCTCCGGGAGCAAACCCCATCATCTTTTCGAGCTGCTTAGCATCCATGGCGCCTCCTATCGATCGACATAATGTCGAGCGCCGGTTCTCGGATTCTCTTTTTGTATACAATTTTGTAGACAAAAATACAAGCAGTTCATCGGGCTAATTAGCTTGTTTTGACCTGCCTGTTCGATAGGAAATGAGCATTGACGGCTTCGATACTCCTTTGCTTTTCAGCTTGGAATTTGGATGCTCATTGAACTTCCGGAGGGGAGCCCTTTATTAAGCTATTGAGATTCTGGGCAGGAGCTCTCACTGGTCTTCGGTAATGGGGCCAGCTTAATTCGCGACACAGTGTGTCGCGAATGGGAGTAGTCGTTAGGTGTCCTTCAATGGCTACTCATATAAGAACGTTCAAGTGTCGGATTTTGTCATTTAGTGTCGCTCTCAGCGACTATTCTGGAGGGTCGTGGTCAAAAAAGGGCAAATATGAGTACTGTTGCCATTATGGTTGCATTTATTTGCTATAAATTGTAGCTCCTGATGAGATTTGTTCCCATTAAGAGCTACTTTTATTGAACATATGAGGAGAAATAACGTCGTCTGCGGACGAGTGGAACGTTGAATAGTTCCTGAAGTGATCAAAATCGCTGCTACTAAACAGGTAGCAGTACTCATATTTGCCCTTTTTTGACCACAGCCCTCTCGGAAACCTTTCCAGAGGCGTCAAACAGCCATAATCCAAAGGTCTCCTCAAACAATTAGCCGGCCAAGAGCGTCCATGACTACCAAAAAGCTGTACGCCAGCATCCAAAGATGTCGAAAAATGTCGACTTTGGATGCTGGTGTACATGTTTGGGTCGTATGGGTTGGGGCCCTGGACGGACAGAGCGTGCGTACTAGAGCAGGTTTTCCTGCACCCACGCGATGATGTCGCTCGATTCGTAGAGTGGTTTGCCGTCGATGAACAGGCAGGGAACCTGGCGTTTTCCGCCGACGGCGATGAGTGTCTGTTCGGCATCGGAATCGGTCGAGATATTGCGCTCGGGAATGGTCACGCCGTTATCGGCCAAAAAGTGCTTGACCTTTAAGCAATACGGGCAGCCGGTCATAACGTACAGCGCGAGCTCGTGATTAGTAGCCATAGGTCTCCAATCGGTTGAGGTTTTGATTGAAATACCCAAAGCCGCCGCGGTCTATGCGCGCGTCAACGAAGACTCGATGGCCTGGACCAGAAACGCCGTGGCTCCGGTGGCGCAGGGCTTGTCGTAGTAGTCAACAAAGCGCTGGTCGGCAAGATAACCGTGGGCGAGGCCCAGGTACGCCTCGTCTTGGGGCTCGCATCCCCAGTTGAGAGCAATCCAGCGACGATGCATCGCGACAAGCTTACGAGCCTCGTTGCTCTCTGGGTCGCCAATGCCCATGGCAATTGAGAGCTGGCCCAGAATAGCGCGTTCAAGTTCCTTCATGTCGTTCCATGTCTCGGGGTCCATGTCCAGCAACGCTTCGTTTGCTGCATCGATAGCCTCATCGCCGTAGCGCGCCCGCGCCTCGGCACCGTAGCGCGCCTCGTTTTCCTGCATGGTGCGCCAGCGCTCCAGTTGCGGCAGGACGGCGCCCATGAGCGAGACGGCTTCGTCGAGCGACATGCCGGTGTTTTGTGCCAGGCGCGGGGCACAATCCTCAATCATTGCCTCCATGGTGGTGTCATAGGTGTACTTGCCGTGGTCGTAGCACCACTTGCAGTAATGATCGGTCGCGGTGCCCGTGGCATCGGTGCCGCAGTCGTCGGGCGTGAGTATCATGCCGCAGCTCTGGCAATAGTGCTCAGGCATTTCGAGCAGGTGGGACAGCGGTTCTCCGGTTACGGCGGCGATGAGCTTCATCATGTCGATGCCCGGTGTGACCTCGCCGCGCTCCCACCGGCTGATGGCCTGGCGTGTGACGAAGAGCTTAGCGGCAAGCTGCTCTTGGGTAAGGTGATGGGCGCGACGGACAGCAATGAGCTTTTCTGCAAAGGCCATAGCGGCTCCTTTCTGCTGGTTGATGGCTTAAGCATACGCGGCGGCAGGCGCCCTTCCAAGCAACCGTTGGTTGCACGACGGGGGACCGCGGCGAAGAATTGCGCGCAACGCCCCACGCCTCCATGCCGTACAATGACCGGCATGGAACCTATTGCACACATACATACCGACCTGCCGCAGAAGTTCGGCATTCCGCGCAACAGCTTTTTGGCGCCCCATCTGCAGGGACGAATCTTTTTTGAGCCGGAATTTGCCTCCAATGCAGCGGTTGAGGGCCTGGACTCCTTCTCTCACCTGTGGCTGCTGTGGCGCTTCGAAAACGGAACGCCCGGCGGCACGGCTAAGGATATTGCCGTCGACGCTAAAACGCAGGACAGGTCCGGCACCAACGCAAAATGGTCGAAAACCGTGCGCCCGCCGCGTCTGGGCGGAGCCGAACGTGTGGGAGTGTTTGCCACGCGCAGTCCGTTTCGCCCTAATCCCATCGGGCTCACCTGCGTCAAGCTTGATCGTGTCGAGCTCACCGACGATGGCCCCATCATCCATGTGTTGGGGGCCGACCTGCGCGACGGTACGCCCATCTACGACATCAAGCCCTACATTCCGTTTGCGGACTGCCACCCGGATGCGACCGGAGGCTGGATCGAGGATGCTCCGTGGCAAGAGCTCGATGTTGAGTTCCCGCAAGCGCTGCAGGATATGGTCCCGCCCGCAAAGCTCCCCGGCTTGGTCGAGGTCCTTCGCCAAGATCCACGCCGCGCAGGCAGCAAGCACGAGCCAAACCGCGTTTATCACTTGGCTTACGCCGGGCTCGACATATCGTTTGCGGTCGATGAAACCCAGCTAACCGTAGTTGCCGTCAACGACGCGCAAGACTAACCAGCCATTCGTCCGTACCCGTCAAATTAAGCGCCAAACCCCGCGCCAAAACCGCCCACGCTGGTGGACAATAACGCCTACCAAAACAATCAACTTTGCACGGGGGCTCAGCATGAAATACGACTTTAGCTCGCTTATCGACCGCCACGGCATGGACTCTATCGCTGTTGACTCTTGGGGTGAGATCCCCGGTATGGCCCCGAACGCACCCGACGAGGGCTTCGACCGCATCCCCATGTGGGTGGCCGATATGAATTTTGCCACGGTGCCCACGGTCCAGGAACACATCGTTCAGCGCGCCCAGCACCCCATGTTTGGCTATTTCAATCCGCGCTCCGAGTATTTCGACCGCATCATCGAATGGCAGAGCCGCCGCAATGGCGTCGAGGGCCTGCGCCCTGAACATATCGGCTACGAAAACGGCGTGCTGGGCGGCGTCGTGTCGACGCTGCGCGCGTATGTCCAGCCGGGCGATGCGGTGCTGGTCCACAGCCCTACCTACATCGGCTTTACCAAGTCCATTGAGGCCGCGGGCTATCACATTGTCCACAGCCCGCTTAAGCTTGACGACCAGGGCGTGTGGCGTATGGACTTTGAGGACATGGAGCACAAGCTCGCCCAAAACCACATCCATGCCGCGGTGTTCTGCTCGCCGCACAATCCCTGCGGCCGCGTATGGGAACGCGACGAGATCGAGCGCGCCATGGACATCTATCGCCAGCACGATTGCGTGGTGATTTCGGACGAGATTTGGTCCGATATCATCCTGCCGGGGCACAAGCACATCCCGACGCAGTCGGTGAGCGAGGATGCCCGCATGCGCACGGTTGCCCTCTATGCGCCGAGCAAGACGTTTAACCTGGCGGGCCTTGTCGGCAGCTACCACATTGTCTACAACGAGACGCTGCGTGACCGCATCTGCGCCGTGTCCAACAAGACCCACTACAACGAGATGAACGTCCTCTCCATGCATGCGCTTATCGGTGCCTACCAGCCGCAGGGCTATGAGTGGGTGGACGAGCTCAATCAGGTGCTTGCCGGCAATATCGAGTACTTCTGCAATTACGTGGACGAGCATTTTGAGGGCGTGTCCTATTCACGTCCGCAGGGCACGTACATGGTGTTTCTGGACTGCACCGAGTGGTGCCGAGAGCATGGCCGCGATATTCAGTGGTTGCTCGATGAGGGGGCACGCGTGGGCGTGGGGTATCAGGACGGCCGCCCGTTCCACGGACCCTGCCACATTCGCGTGAATCTGGCGCTGCCGCTTTCGCGCGTAAGGGAGGCGTGCGACCGCCTGGACCGCTACGTTTTTAATGCACGGTAAGCGTGCGCTGCATGTGGGGCCTTCTGCCAAGTTGGCTAGAAGGCCCCACATGGTAAAGCATCTGTAGCAATTGGGCGCAGACCTGCTGAGAGGCTTACTTTTCTTGAATCTGCTTGCCGCAAAGATGCTCAATCGAAATCTCGTAGAGCTGGACGCCCTTGATGTCCTTGGCGATTTCCTCTTCGACTTCTTCGGCAGAAGGGTAGTACTTAAGGGCGAGCTGGCGGACTTTGTCCTCGATAAACGCGGGGGTGTCATTCGCCAGGCGACAACGGCCAAAGACGACGGTGCTCATAACGTAGGGAGCCCAGTCACCGTCCTGGTACCACTCGTTGCCGTATACGGTAAAGCAGACCTTGTCATCGCGCTTGAGTGCGTCGACCTTGTGGCCGGCTTTGGCGCCATGGAAATAGATCTTGTCGTGCTCGGCGTCAAAGAAGTAGTTGACGGGAATGGCGTACGGGTAGCCATCGTCGCCGTTGACGGCAAAGACGCCGCGCTTGCAGGTGGCGAGCAGTTCGCGCGCTTCCTCGTCGGTGATAGCGCGTTTCTTTCGACGTAAGGGCCTAAACATCGTTGGCTTCCTTTCTGGTCGTGCGTAGTGGTTGAGCACAAACTATAGCGAAATGGATCCGTTTTTCTTGATGCGGGCGAGTATGTTTTTGAGCTTGTTAAAGTCGAGCGGTTTGGACAGATGGGCGTTCATGCCGGCGTCATGTGCCGCCTTGGCGTCCTCGGCAAAGGCGTTGGCGGTGAGCGCGATGATGGGGATATCGGCTGCATCGACCTTCTCGCTCAGACGAATCGTGCGGGTTGCCTCATAGCCGTCCATGTCCGGCATCATAATGTCCATCAGGATCGCATCGAAGCTGCCGGCGGGATGCGACAGGTACAGATCGACGACTTCGTTGCCGTTGGCGGCGCGGGTGACCACGATGCCCTCGGATTCTAGCAGCGCCTGGGCAATCTCGGCATTCAATTCGTTGTCTTCGGCGAGCAGTACGTTCATGTCGGCGAGCGAGCAGTCGAGCGCCCCCTCGACCGTATTCGCCCGCGCCTGGGGGTTCTTGTCGATATCGAGCGGAATCTCCACGTAGAACGAGGTGCCCGCATGGAGCTCGCTGGTGACTTCGATGGTGCCGCCCATCAGTTCAATAAGCGACTTGACGATTGGCATGCCCATGCCGGTTCCTTGGAACTTGCTACGCGCATCGTTACCTTCTTGGGCAAACGGCTCATAGATATGCTTTAAAAACTTGGAAGTCATGCCAATGCCGGTGTCCGAAACGCTAAAGCAAAAGAGCGCGCGCCCGTTATCGAGTGGCTTGGTCTTTGAGCTAAAGGTGACGGAGCCGCCGTGCTTGTTGTACTTAATGCTGTTGTCTAACAGGTTGATCATGATCTGTCGGATATGGGTGGGACTGCCGACCATGTATGGCCCCGTGGTGTATGGCAGACTATTGTCCTGCATGGTGATGCCGTTATCGGATGCGCGGAGCTTGCACAGCACTAGCGTATTGTCACAGAGCTCTTTGAGGTTAAAAGGCGCATGTTCCAGTGTTATCTTGCGGTCTTCGATTTTGCCCATCTCGAGGATGTCGTTAATCAGCGAGAGCAGGTGATTGGCGGCAACACGAGCCTTGGCGCGGCTTTCGCGGGCGACCTGGATATCGCCTTCCTTCAATTCCTCGATATCGATAAGGCCCAGGATGCCGTTGAGCGGCGTACGGATGTCGTGGCTCATGCGCGTGAGGAATGCCGTCTTAGCGGCGTTGGCGGCGTCGGCTTTTTTGCGCTCGGTTCGAGCGCGCACGAGTGCCCAGATGAGCAGGACGATGCCGACCGACAACATACCGATGAGGGTAGCGGCAACGGCGGTGCGGTTGCGATAAAGGAATTGAAGCGTGTTGGATTCCTGGGCCGTGTACGACGTAGAGGAGTAATTGCTTGCGGAGAGCGATTCTCCGGCATTGATGATGCCCTTGTTGATGATTCCCAGCAGCTCGGGCTTTCCGCGCGAAATCCAGCACGAGAGC